>JBLHOD010000030.1:0-10112 GCA_047622545.1 Polaribacter sp.
AATCGATCACCAAGCTTCATTGCTCGCTCAAGGTTTACTTTTTCTCCAATGCCTAAATTACCTATGGCCGTTTTAGCTATGGTTTCTTTGATTGCTGTTATCGTATATTCATCATTATGTATAGCAACAACTGTTAAGCAAACACCGTTGTGTGCAACGCTTTGATCTACTTTTAATTCATTCGTAAAACTACTCTTAATCGTTAGATGTAAATTGTCTTTTTCTTTAACGATTTGTTTCACTTCTCCTAAGCTTTCAATAATTCCAGTAAACATAGATTCTAAATTTTAATTCGTTATTTTTGTACGAATCAAAACTAATAATATTGAATCATAAATGATGGATAAATTAGAAAAAATAATTGTTGGAATATCAATTGGGGATTTAAATGGGATTGGAATTGAAATCATTTTAAAAACTTTTGAAGATAAAAGAATGTTAGATTTTTGTACTCCAGTAATTTTTGGATCAACAAAAAGCATTTCTTATCACAAGAAACTATTAAATTCTGAAACTCAAATACACGGTATCACATCAATAAAAGAAATAGTCCCTAATAAAGTTAATTTACTAAATATTTGGAAAGAAGAAGTTGAATTCGAAATTGGAAATGCAACTAAAATTTCTGGTGAATATGCTTTTAAATCCTTAGAATCTGCAGTAAAACACTTAAAAGAAAACGCTATAGATGTTTTATTAACTGCACCAATAAATAAAGAAAACATACAATCTGAAAGTTTTAAATTTCCTGGTCATACAGAGTATTTAGAAAATGAACTAGAAGGAGAAAGTTTAATGATATTAATTTCTGAAAACTTAAGAGTAGGTTTGATAACTGGTCATATTCCAATTTCTAAAATTTCTGAAACCATAACACCAGAATTGATAAAAAAGAAAGTAGAAATTATGCATACTACTTTGGTGAAAGATTTTGGAATTAACAAGCCTAAAATTGCAATCCTAGGGTTAAATCCACATTGTGGAGATAAAGGTGTTATTGGTAAGGAAGACGATGAAATTATTAGACCAACTATAAACGAAATAAAAGAATCTGGTAAAATTGTTTTTGGACCTTATGCTGCAGATGGATTTTTTGGATCTAACACATACAAACAATTTGATGGGATTCTAGCAATGTATCACGATCAAGGATTAGCACCGTTTAAAGCGTTGTCTTTCGGTAACGGTGTAAACTATACTGCAGGACTATCAAAAATAAGAACTTCTCCTGATCACGGAACAGCATTTGAAATTGCTGGAAAAAACGAAGCTAGCAATACGTCATTTAAAGAAGCTCTTTTTACAGCAATCGAAATTTATAGAAAAAGAAAAGAGTATAATAACTTAACTGTTAATGTGCTTGAAGTTAAATAAATAAGAGAAATTTCTTTTTCAACTATTCTTTATTTAATAAAACAATTTTTTATATCTTTGCCCGCTCAAATTGATTTTGTAGATGAAAGACTTGAAACAATTTAATATCCAATATATAGGATTAAAAGAAGAAAGTCATTTGTTTGAATATCAAATTGGAAAATCGTTCTTTGACGCTTATAATTTTGACGAATATTTTGACGCTAATATTAATGTAGCGATAACTCTAGATAAGAAAAGCTCGCTTTTAAACTTATCTTTTAAAGCACAAGGAACAATTAATGTAGCCTGCGATGTTAGTGGAGAAATTTTTGATCAAGAAATTGAAACTGAATTGCAATTAATTGTAAAATTTGGAGAAGAATATAATGATGAAAATGAAGAAATATTAATTCTTCCGTATTCAGAATTTCAATTAAATGTTGCACAATATATCTATGAAATGGTTGTATTATCTGTACCATCTAAAAGAGTTCATCCAAAAGTTTTAGATGGCTCAATGGAGTCAGAAGCATTAAAGAGGTTAGAAGAATTAAGAGTAAAAGAACAAAAACCTACAAAAATTGTAGACCCAAGATGGGATAAATTAAAAAATTTAATAACAGAAAAAAAGACATAAAATGGCACATCCAAAGAGAAAAATATCAAAAACTAGAAGAGATAAGAGAAGAACTCATTACAAAGCTAGTGTTCCTCAAATTGCCGTGGATTCAACAACTGGTGAATCTCATTTATATCATAGAGCACATTGGCACGAAGGTAAATTATATTACAGAGGTCAAGTTGTGTTAGAATCTGCAACAGTAGAAGCATAATAATTTTGACATAAAACATAAAAAACTCTCTATTTTTGAGAGTTTTTTTGTTTTTTAAACAGATTCAAACGTTTTTTGATGTTTTTTACTCAAAAATGTAAAATAATTTTCATTTCTTTGGATATTGCTTTCAAAGCTTCCTTCTAATAATCAAGGTAAAATATGACAAAAATAACTGCAGCAATTACAGCAGTAGGGAAATATGTTCCTGACTATATTCTAACCAATAAAGAGTTAGAAACAATGGTAGATACCAATGATGAATGGATTACATCGAGAACAGGTATTAAAGAACGAAGAATCTTAAAAGGAGAAGGAAAAGGGACTTCTTATATGGCAATTAAAGCCGCAGAAAACCTATTAAAAAAATCCAACAAAAATCCGTTAGATATTGATTTGGTTATTGTGGCAACAGCTACACCAGATTTACCTGTAGCTTCTACAGCTGCTTTTGTAGCAACAAAAATTGGAGCAACAAATGCATTTTCTTATGATTTACAAGCTGCATGTTCAAGTTTCTTATATGGTATGTCTACCGCTTCTAGCTATATAGAATCTGGGAGGTATAAAAGTATCTTATTAATTGGAGGTGATAAAATGTCTTCAATTATTGATTATACAGATAGAGCAACATGTATTATTTTTGGTGATGGTGCTGGTGCTGTTTTATTTGAGCCGAATAATGAAGGGCTTGGTTTACAAGATGAATATCTTAGAAGTGATGGAAATGGTAGAGAATTTCTAAAAATTGATGCTGGAGGTTCATTATTACCAACCTCAGAAGAAACCTTAAAAAACAAACAACATTCGGTACATCAAGAAGGAAAAACTGTATTTAAATTTGCAGTTTCTAACATGGCAGATGTAGCAGAAAAAATGTTAACTAGAAATAACTTAATAAAAGAAAATATTCAGTGGTTAGCGCCACATCAAGCAAACAATAGAATTATTGAAGCTACTGCGAAAAGAATAGGCTTAGAAAGTGAAAAAGTTATGGTGAATATTCACAAATATGGGAATACAACTTCGGGTACTTTACCACTATTATTGGCTGATTATGAAAATCAATTAAAAAAAGGAGATAATATAATTTTTGCCGCTTTTGGTGGTGGTTTCACTTGGGGAGCTATCTACTTAAAATGGGCTTATAACTCATAAAATAAAACAACTAAAAATTTAAGAATTATGGATATTAAAGAAATTCAAAATCTTATTAAATTTGTAGCAAAATCTGGTACAAGTGAAGTAAAATTAGAAATGGATGATATAAAAATCACCATAAAAACTGGTTCTTCAAAAACAGAAACAACAATTGTACAAGCAAGTCCAATGGCTCAAATGCCTGTTCAATCCGCTCCAGTTGCTGCTGAAGCACCTGCTCAAGCAACACCGACTGCAAATACAGAAGAAAATTCTCATTATTTAACAATTAAGTCTCCAATTATTGGAACTTTTTACAGAAAACCATCTCCAGACAAACCTACATTTGTAGAAGTTGGAGATTCTATTAATTCTGGCGACACAGTTTGTGTTATTGAAGCGATGAAATTATTTAACGAAATTGAATCTGAAATATCAGGTAAAATAGTTAAAGTATTAGTTGATGATTCTACTCCTGTAGAATTTGATCAACCATTATTCTTAGTAGATCCATCATAATTTAATATCAATTGAACAAGTTGTTTTTAACAATTTTTATTCAATTGAACAATACTAATACATAAGGTATGTTTAAAAAAGTATTAATAGCAAATAGAGGTGAAATTGCACTACGTGTAATTAGAACTTGTAAAGAGATGGGAATAAAAACTGTAGCAGTGTATTCTACTGCAGACGCAGAAAGCTTACATGTTAAGTTCGCAGACGAAGCTGTTTGTATTGGACCTCCACCAAGTAATCTGTCTTACTTAAAAATGTCAAATATAATTGCTGCTGCAGAAATTACAAATGCAGATGCAATTCATCCTGGATATGGCTTTTTAGCTGAAAATGCTAAATTCTCAAATCTATGTGCGGAACATGGAATTAAATTCATTGGAGCAACTGGTGATATGATTGATAAAATGGGAGATAAAGCCTCTGCAAAATCAACCATGATTGCTGCAGGTGTACCTTGTATTCCTGGTTCTGAAGGAATTATCAAAGATTTTGCTGAATGTCAAAAATTAGCCAAAGAATTTGGTATTCCAGTAATGCTAAAAGCTACTGCTGGTGGTGGTGGTAAAGGAATGCGTGCTGTTTGGAAAGAAGAAGATTTACTAGATGCATGGGATTCTGCAAGACAAGAAGCAAAAGCTGCTTTTGGTAATGACGATATGTACTTAGAAAAGTTAATTGAAGAACCAAGACATATAGAAATACAAATTGTTGGAGATTCTTTTGGAAAAGCATGTCACTTATCAGAAAGAGATTGTTCTATTCAACGTCGTCATCAAAAATTAACTGAAGAAACACCTTCTCCTTTTATGACGGATGAACTCCGTATTGCAATGGGTGATGCTTCTGTAAAAGCTTCAGAATACATTAAATACGAAGGCGCTGGAACTGTTGAGTTTTTGGTTGATAAACATCGTAATTTCTATTTCATGGAAATGAATACAAGAATTCAAGTTGAGCATCCAATTACAGAACAAGTAATTGATTTTGATTTAATTCGAGAGCAAATTTTGGTTGCTGCCGGGATTCCTGTTTCTGGTAAAAATTATTTACCAAAGATGCACTCAATTGAATGCAGAATAAACGCTGAAGACCCTTATAATAACTTTAGACCTGCTCCTGGAAAAATCACAACCTTTCATGCTCCAGGTGGACATGGAGTCAGAATAGATACACATGTTTATGCTGGTTATTCTATTCCTCCTAATTACGATTCTATGATTGCTAAATTAATTGTTACTGCTCAAACAAGAGAAGAAGCAATTAACAAAATGAAAAGAGCATTAGATGAATTTGTTATTGAAGGTGTAAAAACTACTATTCCATTTCATAGCCAATTAATGGAACATCCAGATTATCTGTCTGGAAATTATACGACAAAATTTATGGAAGATTTCGAAATGAAACCATAAACAACTCATTTAGTTTAAGAATTAAACAAAAAAACAGGATATAGCTATATATCCTGTTTTTTTATGTTTATATTTCTATCAAATTTTATTAAAATAAATAATGGCAACAAAAATTAAAATTGATGGTATTGATAAAATTATTATCGAAAACTTAGTAAATGATGCAAGAATCCCAATTTTAGCTATTGCAAAAAAAGTAGGAATTTCTGGTGCTGCTATACATCAAAGATTAAAAAAGCTAGAAGCATCTGACTTAATTATTGGCTCAAAAATGATCTTAAACCCCAAAGCTTTGGGTTATACAACAACAGCTTTTGTAGGGGTTTTTTTAGATTCTTCTAGCATGTATACATCGGCTATTAATAAATTAAAAGAAATTCCTGAAGTAGTGGAAAGTCATTACACCACTGGTAATTATGCTATCTTTATTAAGATATTGTGTAAAAATAATGAAGATTTAATGCATTTATTAAATAAAGATATTCAAAAAATAAAGGGTGTCGCTAGAACAGAAACATTTATTTCCTTAGATCAACAGATAGATCGACAAATAAAAATTTAATTTTCTTATAAAAAATAAAAAAAGCCTCTACATTTCTGTAAAGGCTTGTTCTCATTAGGCTCCTCCTCTAGGACTCGAACCTAGGACCCTCTGATTAACAGTCAGATGCTCTAACCAACTGAGCTAAGGAGGAGTTTGCAAGACTAAAAAGTTTTGCGAGTGCAAATATAAATCTTTTTGAAAAATAGCCAAATTATTTTCGTAAAAAAATAGATAAATATTCATTCATTAAATTAAAAAAAGAAAGCTCATTTTTAGCAAAAGTTGTATTTTTGCTTTAGTTATATTGTTATACCCAAAGTATTAAATAAATATATGGACAAGTTTTCGTTTTTAAACGCAGCACATACAGGTTTTATTGGAGATTTATATGAGCAGTATTTAAAAAAACCAGATGCAATTGAACCGAGTTGGAGAAGTTTTTTTCAAGGTTATGATTTAGCAAATGAAAATTACTCATTAACAGATGTTGAAGAAATATCTCCAGAAATTCCTAAAGAAGTTAAAAAAGAATTTTTGGTAATCGATTTAATAAATGGCTACAGAACACGTGGACATTTATTTACAAAAACAAATCCGGTTAGAGAAAGAAGAAAATACACACCTTCTTTGGATATTGAAAATTTTGGCTTATCACAAAGCGATTTAAAAACTGTTTTTAATGCAAGTGATATTATAGGTATCGGTCCAAGAACTTTATCAGAAATTATTCGGCACTTAGAAAATATTTATTGTAATTCTATTGGTGTAGAATACATGTATTTAAGAAATCCCGCAGAATTAAAATGGTGGCAAGATCGTTTAAACAAAAACGATAATATACCGAATTACACCGTTGATTCTAAAAAATATATTTTACAAAAAGTAAATCAAGCTGTAGGTTTCGAAAGTTTTTTACAAACCAAATATGTTGGTCAGAAACGTTTTTCTTTAGAAGGAGGAGAGGCTTTAATTCCAGGGTTAAGTGTTTTACTTAGATCTGCGGCAGAAAAATATGGCGTTAAAGAATGTGTTCTTGGAATGGCGCATCGTGGTCGTTTAAATGCGTTGGTAAATATTTTTAAAAAACCTGTTCGCGATTTATTCAATGAGTTTGAAGGGAAGGATTTTGAAGAAGAAGACTTAGATGGAGATGTAAAATACCACTTAGGATTAACGCTTAGGAAAACCTACAGAGGTGGTAACTCCATCAAAATGAATTTAGTACCAAATCCATCACATTTAGAAACTGTTAGTGCTGTTGCTGAAGGAATTGCTCGTGCTAAAATTGATAAAAAATACAAAGGAGATAATTCTAAAATATTACCGATTATTATTCATGGTGATGCTGCAATTGCAGGACAAGGAATTGTATATGAGGTTACTCAAATGGCTCAGTTAAACGGTTATAAAACTGGCGGAACTGTTCACGTAGTCGTAAACAATCAAGTAGGATTTACAACTAATTATCTAGACGCAAGATCAAGTACCTATTGTACAGATGTTGCAAAAGTAACGTTGTCTCCAGTTTTACATGTAAACGCGGATGATGTAGAAGCCGTTTGTCATGCAATGGAAATTGCTATTGAATTCAGAATGAAATTCAAAAGAGACATCTTTATTGATCTTTTAGGATATAGAAAATATGGTCATAACGAAGGTGATGAACCTCGTTTTACACAACCAAAATTATATAAAGCAATTGCAAAACATAAAAATTTAAAAGAAATTTATGCAAATCAATTGTTATCTGAAGGAACAATAACTCAAGATTATTTAACTCAGATTACTAGCGACTTTAAATCAATGTTAGAAGTTGAATTTGATAAAGCAAAAGAAGATTCAACTTCTAAAGTAAGAGAGTTTATGGCAACTGCATGGAGAGATTTTCCACGTCAAGGAAAAGAAGCCATGTTAAAATCTGTTGACACAACATATTCAATAGAAAAATTAAAAAACATTGCAAAAGTTGTTTCTACAGTTCCAGAAAACGTAAAGTTTGTAAGAAAAGCCGAGCGTATTTTACAAGGTCGAGAAAAAATGGTTTTCGAATCTAATGAGTTAGATTGGGGAATGGCAGAAACCTTGGCGTATGGCTCTTTAATGGAAGAAGGTTTTAATGTTCGTATTTCTGGACAAGATGTAGAACGTGGAACATTTTCGCATAGACATGCAATTTTACATGATGAAAATTCTGAAGAACGAATCAATCTTTTAAATACCAATTCAGAGAATAAAGGAAATATGACTATTTACAATTCTCATTTATCAGAATATGGTGTTTTGGGATTTGATTATGGTTATGCATTGGCGTATCCGAATTGTTTGACAATTTGGGAAGCACAATTTGGAGATTTCTCTAATGGAGCTCAAATAATATTTGATCAATACATTTCTGTTTCAGAAGATAAATGGAAATTACAAAACGGAATCGTTATTTTATTACCTCACGGATATGAAGGACAAGGTTCTGAGCATTCATCTGCAAGAATAGAACGCTATTTACAATTATGTGCAATTGATAATATGACTGTTGCAAATTGTACAACTCCAGGAAACATGTATCATTTATTGCGAAGACAAATGAAACGTGATTATAGAAAACCTTTAATTGTTTTTACTCCAAAAAGTTTATTACGTCATTCAAAAGCTGTAAATACCATTGAAGATTTAGCAACCGGAAGTTTTCAAGAAGTAATTGACGATCATTTGGTTGATAAATCAAAAATCAAAAAAGTAGTATTTTGTATGGGTAAATTCTATTATGATTTACTTGCAGAACGCGAAAAATTAGAAAGAGAAGATATTGCTTTGGTTAGAATAGAGCAATTATTCCCATTACATGAAGAGCAGTTAGAAAACATAATTGCAACATATAAAACAGCAAACCATTTTGTTTGGGCACAAGAAGAACCAAAGAATATGGGAGCTTGGAGCTATATGTTAGAACGTTTTCCTAAATTAAGATTAGAAGTTGCTTCTGGAGAATATCATGCTGCTCCGGCTGCTGGTTCTAGTGCACGTTTTAAAAAGAGACATCAAAAAGTGATAGATATCGTTTTTGATTAAAAGTATAAAGAAATTCAGATAAAAAATAAAATTTAGTACTGATGATTTTAGAAATGAAAGTTCCTTCTCCGGGAGAATCAATTACAGAAGTAGAAATAGCAACTTGGTTAGTTGAAGATGGTGATTATGTAGAAAAAGATCAACCAATTGCAGAAGTAGATTCTGATAAAGCAACCTTAGAATTGCCTGCTGAAGAAAGCGGAATTATTACCTTAAAAGCAGAAGAAGGCGATGCTGTTGCTGTTGGTGAAGTTGTTTGTTTAATTGATACAAGCGCTGAAAAGCCAGTTGGCAGTGAGCAGTCTTCAACAAGCAGTGAACAGTCTTCAGCTAACAGTGAACAAGCAGAAATTAAAAGCGAGCCAAAAGCTGAAAAAACAACCTATGCAACCGGAGCTGCTTCTCCTGCAGCTAAGAAAATTTTAGCTGAAAAAGGAGTCGAAGCAACATCTTTAAGCGGAACAGGGAAAGCGGGTAGAATTACGAAAAACGATGCAGAAAATGCAGTACCAAGTATGGGAACAATGCCTGCAGATGGAACTAGAAATACAGAACGTAAAAAATTGTCTATGTTACGTAGAAAAGTTGCTGAACGTTTGGTTTCTGTAAAGAACGAAACTGCTATGTTAACTACGTTTAACGAAGTAAACATGCAACCAATCTTCGATTTACGTTCTCAGTACAAAGAAGACTTTAAGACAAAACACGGCGTTGGCCTTGGCTTTATGTCTTTCTTTACGTTGGCAGTTGTTAGAGCTTTACAATTATATCCAGATGTAAACTCAATGATTGATGGAGATTTTCAAATTAAACAAGATTTTCAAGATATTTCTATTGCAGTTTCTGGACCAAAAGGATTAATGGTTCCTGTAATTAGAAATGCAGAAAAATTAAGTTTCAGAGGTGTAGAAAGTGATGTAAAACGTTTGGCAATTAGAGCTAGAGACGGACAAATTACGATTGATGAAATGACTGGCGGAACTTTTACTATTACAAATGGTGGAATTTTTGGTTCTATGTTATCAACTCCGATATTAAATCCTCCACAAAGTGGAATTTTAGGAATGCATAATATTGTAAACAGACCAATGGCCGTAGATGGCAAAGTTGTGATACAACCAATTATGTATGTTGCATTGTCTTATGACCACAGAATTGTTGATGGTAGAGAATCTGTTGGTTTCTTAGTGGCTGTAAAAGAAGCATTAGAAAATCCAGTAGAATTACTAATGGATAATGACATTA
>JBLHOD010000031.1:0-9922 GCA_047622545.1 Polaribacter sp.
TAAAAGAGAAGCTATTGATATTGATTATGAGAAAAATTCGTTTCCAGAAAACGAAAACGAATTGATTAATAATTGGCGAAAACAACTAAAACTAAACACACTAAGCAGAATTCAAGAAAAACAAGATCTAGAAACCGAAAAAGCGAAAGACAAAAAAGACTTTAAAAAGTCATCTTTTAAAACATTAGAAGCAGCAGCTAGAAAAGAAGTTTTAAAGAATATGGATGAATTGTACATCAGAATTGAAGAGTTAGAAAATTCTGACTGGTTTTCTACTTTTTTAAACAGTGTTATAAGCGGTTTTGATCCACATTCTACATATATGGCTCCAAATGTTAAAGAAAGGTTTGATGTAGATATGTCTGGTAAAATTGAAGGAATTGGAGCTAGATTGCAAAAAAAAGGAATTTACACGCACATTTTTGAAGTTGTTTCTGGCGGACCAGCATGGAAACAAGGTAACCTTGAAGAAGGAGATATTATTTTAAAAGTTGCTCAAGGAGATGAAGAACCTTTGGATATTGTTGGTATGCGTTTAGACGATGCTATAAAATTTATCAAAGGAAAAAAAGGAACTGAAGTTCGATTAACAGTTAAGAAAAAATTAGACAATTCTATTCGTGTTATTTCTATTATTAGAGATATTGTTAATCTAGATGAAACTTTCGTAAAATCTAGTATTGTTCAAAAGAACGGAAAAAAATATGGTGTAATTAACTTACCAAAATTTTACATAGATTTTAGTGATAAAAACTTTAGAGACTCTGCTAAAGACATGGAAAAAGAAATTGCAAATCTTAAAAAAGAAAATGTAGAAGGATTACTAATCGATTTAAGAAATAACGGTGGAGGCTCTTTAAAAACTGCTATAGAAATTGCTGGATTATTTATCAGCGAAGGACCAATTGTACAAATAAAATATAGAGGAGAAAACGCAAGAGTTCAGAATGATAAAGACCCAAAAATTCAATGGAAAGGACCTTTAGTGATTTTAGTGAATGAGTTATCTGCATCAGCTTCAGAAATTTTTGCTGCAGCAATGCAAGATTATAATAGAGCGGTTATTATTGGCGGGAATCAAACCTACGGAAAAGGAACTGTTCAGAACATTTTACCAATCAACCAATTTTATCCAGATTATAAAGAAGATTTAGGTTTCTTAAAAATGACCATTCAAAAATTCTATAGAGTTAATGGTGGTTCTACTCAAAAAGAAGGTGTGTATTCTGATATTGCAATGCCAGACAGATATAGTTATATGAAATTTGGAGAGAGAGATTTAGAGGGTGCATTAGAATGGGATAAAGTTCCAAAAGCAGATTATTCTCCTGTAAATTCTTATGATAATTTTAGCGATGTTGTAAACAACAGTAAAGATAGAATCATGCAAAACCCTAATTTTTCTTTAATTAATGACTATGCAAAATGGCTAAAAAAAGGGCAAGAAGACACTACCTATTCTTTAAACATTAAACAATTTACAAAAGAGGCTAAAAAGCATCAAAAGCAAGCAGAAGAATTTAAGGCTGTATATAAGTTTAAATCTAATTTAAAGTTTGAATCTCCACAAAGTGAGCTTCCTTTAATCAAAAAAGATATTATTAATGGTGATAAAAGAATAGCTTGGCATCAAAATTTAGCAAAAGACATATACATTAATGAAGCTTTAAACGTTTTGAGTGAGTTAAAAATGAGAAACTTGAATCAGGTAGTTAAAAATTAAGATTTAAATTTTTATGGAATTCAAAGTTACTTTCAAAACCAAATGGGCAGATTTTGATGCAAATAGACATATGCGTCATACAGCCTATAATGATTATGCTGCAGAAGTTAGAGTTCGATATTTTAAAGAACAAGGAATGTCTATTGATGTTTTTGCCAAAGAAAATTTAGGGCCAATCTTATTTAAAGAAGAAACTAGTTTTTATAAAGAAATCCACATAGGAGAAGACATTACTGTTAATCTAACCTTAAAAGGGGTCTCAAATAAATTAGAACGTTGGAAATTACAGCATCAACTATTTAATCAAGCAGGCAAATTAGCTGCACAAGTAAATGTGTATGGTGCTTGGATAGATTTAGAAAAAAGAAAATTGGCTATTCCTTCAGAAAAATTCAAGAATTTATTTTCTCATTTAAACAAAACTGAAGATTTTGAAGAAATTATTCTAAAAAATTAAACGTTAAAGAAACCTTAATGTTTTCATCTTCATAGATCAAAAAATAGGTTTGTATATAGAATTCTATATCTTTAAAGCTAATTATTACAATTAACTTAACCTAACGTTATTATGTTTAACAAAAAACAATCGATTCCCTTTATTCTTGGGATGATTCTTTGCTTTACAACTATACAAATATCAGCACAAACTGATTATAGTAATTATAGCAAATTCACACAAGACCTTAAAAACCTACAACGTACAAACTCATCTAATAGCAAATTAGAAGAACTTACGACAACAATTGGTGGTCACAAAATTTGGGCATTAACTTTATCAAAAGGAAATGCTGAAAACAAACCTGCAATCGCAATTGTAAGCGGTGTTGATGGCAGGCATATTTTAGGGCCAGAAATGGCGCTAAAAGTTGCAGAAAATATTTTAAAGAATCATTCTGATGTTTTGGAGAAAACTACTTTTTACATTTTCCCGAACATGAGTCCGAATGCAACAGAAAATTATTTTTCTTCATTGAAACATTACAAAAATGGAAATGCAAAAAACACTGATGATGATAGAGACGGAGAAACAAATGAAGATCCTTTTGATGATTTAAACAAAGATGGTTTCATTACCATGATGCGTATTGAAGATGTTACTGGAGACTATATTTTAAGTGAAGAAGATGACAGAATGTTAGTGAAAGCTGACAAAAATAAAGGTCAGTCTGGAAAATACAAATTACTATCTGAAGGAATTGACAATGATAAAGATGGTCAATTCAACGAAGATGGTAAAGGCGGAATCTTATTCAACAAAAACTTTAGTTATGATTATCCGTATTTTAAACCTGGTGCTGGAGAACATGCAATATCAGAAAAAGAAAACAGAGCTTTATTAGGTTTTTTATATGAACAATGGAATGTGTATGCAATTATCACTTTCGGTCTAGAAAACAACCTTTCTAATCCATTAAAATACAATGCTTCTGGCGCAAAGAAGAGAGTTGTAACTAGTATTTTAAAAGATGATGCAGATTTAAACAAATTTTTATCTAAAAAATACAATACTATCACCGGAACAAAAGATGCACCAATTTCAACCGGAAATGGTGGAGATTTCTTTCAATGGTCATATCTTCATTTTGGTAAATTAGCTTTAGCAACTCCAGGTTGGTGGGTTCCAAAAGTAAAAGACACAGCTAAAAAATCTTCAAAAAACAAGTATGTAAATTATTTACGTTGGGCAAAACAAGAAAACATTAGCAATGCTTTTGTTGACTGGAAACCAATAATTCATCCAGATTTCCCAAATCAAAAAGTAGAAGTTGGTGGAATTACTCCTTACAAAATGATAAATCCTCCTTATAATATGGTTGATGAAATCAGTAAAAAACAAACCAATTTCATATTAGAGTTAGCAAAAATGCAAGCAAATATTACGCTTCAAAATTTAACTTCTGAAGAGGTAGGAAATGGGCTAACAAGAATTTCTGTAGATGTGCATAATAGCGGTTTACTGCCAACACATACAGAAATGGGAAAAAGATCTAGATGGCTTCGTAAAATTAAAGTAGCTGTTAAGCTTGGTAAAAATCAAGAAATTATCAGTGGTCAAGAAATTACATTATTAACCAGCATAGACGGTGATAGTAGTCAAAAATTCTCTTGGTTAATTAAAGGAAAAGGAAACGTTGTTATAGAAGCTGGTACTTCTCATACAGGTTCAGATTCAGCAACAATCAAATTAAAATAAAAAATTAGAAAACATGAAAATCAATAGAAATATATTAAAATCATTGTTGCTAGTCTTTTTATTTCCATTAGCAATTGGCGCACAAAATAGTTCAGAAATTTTTAGAGCAGCAGGATCACCACACAATCCAAAAGTTCAAATTTCATTTAATAGATATTATACTTCAGAAGGATTAGCTGCTTTAGGTAAAAAAATTGCAGATGCACATCCTAATTTAGTTAAAAGACAATCCATTGGTAAATCTGCAAAAGGTAGAGATATTTGGATGCTAGCAATTACAAATTATAAAGAAGGAAAAGCAGATAGAAAACCAGGATTTTATTTAGATGGAAATATCCATTCTAATGAAATTCAAGGTGGAGAAATCAGCATTTATACAGCTTGGTATTTAACAGAAAACTTTAACGACAACGAATACATTAATAACATGTTAAACGATCGTGTTTTTTATATAGTTCCAACAATTAACCCAGATGCTAGAAACGATTACATGAAAGAACCAAATACTGGAAGTAGTCCAAGATCTGGTATGATTGCTTTAGATGATGATAGAGATGGTAAATTTGATGAAGATGGTTATGATGACATAAATGGTGATGGATCTATTAATCGAATGAGAAGAAAAAGTGATGATGGTGATTTTATTGTTGATCCGCAAGATCCAAGGAAGATGATTCAGATTGGTCCTGATGATGTTGTAACAACACAGCGTTATGAATATCTTGGAAACGAAGGAATAGATAATGATGGCGATGGAAGAATTAATGAAGATACGCACGGATATTACGATCCAAATAGAGATTGGGGATGGAAATGGCAACCAGATTATATTCAACGTGGTGCGTTCAGACATCCATTTTCTTTACCAGAAACTAGAGCTGTAGCAGATTTTGTTTTAGCACATCCAAATATTGCTGGAGCACAGAGTTTTCATAATTCTGGAGGAATGATTTTACGTGGTCCTGGAGCGGAAGAAGATTTAGCTACCTATAACAGACAAGACATTAGAATTTATGATGCTATTGGTAAGAAAGGTGAAAAGATGTTACCTGGTTACCGTTATTTAACTGTTTATAAAGACTTGTATTCTGTTTTTGGTGGTGAGCTTGATTGGTTTTATGGAAGTAGAGGAATTTACACATTTACCAACGAAATATTTTCGTCTTTTGCGTATTACAAAAAAAATAATGGAGGCAGAGACCAAGCTTATGATTTTGATAAAGAATTATTAATGGGCGATGCTTTTACTCCATGGAAAGAATATGATCATCCAACATATGGAAAAATTGAAGTTGGTGGATTTAAGAAAAATTTTGGTAGAGCAACTCCAGGTTTTATGTTAGAAGAAGAAGCGCACAGAAATATGGCTTTTACTTTTTACCATGCACATCACATGCCAAATTTATCTATTGCAGATATTTCTGAAAAGAAAATGAGCGGTGGATTAAAAGAAGTAACCGTTACGATTAAAAACGACAGATTAATGCCAACACACGCAAGTCAAGATTTAAAATACAATATTACAAGACCTGATTATGTTAGTATTTCTGGAGTAAATGTTGTTGCGGGAATGTTAGTTACTGATGCAGATTTTAAAGTAACAGAAGAACAAAAAGTAAATCCAGCTAAAATGAGAGTTCGAAGCATTCCTGGAAATGATGTTGTTAAAATTCGTTGGATTGTAAAAGGGAATTCAAGATTTACCATTACTGTTGATAGCGCAAAGGGTGGCGTTGTAACAAAAAGAAGTAATTAAATTACTTCTTTTATAAACTAAAAAAAGCTCCTCAATTGAGGAGCTTTTTTTAGTTAATTTAATACCAACGTTTCTTTTTCTTTTTAGAAGCTTCAGATTTTCTTCCTTTTCTGTATTTGCTAGAGTTTGGTGATTTGTGAACTTCTGGTTTGGCAGTTGGATCTAGCGGATATGGATGTTCATCAATAACATCTAATTGTTTATTGATTAATTTCTGAATTGACATTATGTAGTCTTTTTCATCTGCAGAACAGAATGTAAATGCAGAACCACTTTGTCCTGCTCTACCAGTTCTACCAATTCTATGTACATAGGTTTCTGATATATTTGGAACATCAAAATTAATAACGGTATCAATATTTTTAACATCAATTCCACGTGCTGCAACATCGGTAGCAATTAGAATATTAATGCCTCCTTTTTTAAATTTTTGTAATGCTTCTTGACGTAATTCTTGGGATTTATCACCATGAATACTATCTGCTTTATAGTTGTTATTAAGCAGTATTTTTTCTAATTTATCAACACCATATTTGGTTCTTCTAAAAATAATTACACTTCCTTTTATTGTGTTTTTAAGCAAATGCAAACACAGTTCTATTTTTTCTTGTTTTGGAACATAAAACAATAATTGATGCACACCTTTTACCGTAGAAGAGGTTGGTGTAACTTCAATTTTTATAGGATCTTTTAAGATTGTTTTTGCTAATTCCACCACTTTAAATGGCATGGTTGCAGAGAATAACAATGTTTGTTTCTGTTGATGACATAAGCGCTCTATCTTATTAACATCATCAATAAAACCCATATCTAACATTAAATCAGCTTCGTCTAAAACTAAGGTTTCAATAAAGTCTAAGTTTACAAGATCTTGTTTGTGTAAATCTAATAATCTTCCTGGTGTAGCTATTAAAACATCAATTCCTTTTCTCAACATAATTTTTTGAGGTTCAATAGAAATTCCGCCGAAAACAATACCAATTTTTAAGTTTGTGTATTTACAATATGCATTAAAATTTTCTTCTATCTGTTGTGCTAATTCTCTAGTTGGACTTACAATTAATGCTCTAATTTTCTTTCCTTTCTTAGAAGCATCTTGTTTGTCAAAAAGTCGCTGTAAAATTGGCAATGCAAACGCAGCTGTTTTACCCGTTCCGGTTTGAGCAGATACAATAACATCTTTATTATCAATAATTAAAGGAATGGTTTTCTCTTGAACTAAAGTTGGATGTTGATATCCTTTTTCAGTAATTGCTTTAACAATTGGTTTATTAAGTCCTAATTCTCTAAACTGCATATATGTATTAAATAATGCACAAAGATACTGTAAAAAGTAGTGATACTATTTTCTATCACCTAATATTCTTAGTAGCAATAAAAATAAGTTGATGAAGTCTAAATACAACATTAATGCTCCAACAATTGCACTTTTTGACTCTTCTTCAGAACCAACTTCAGAAGCAGCACCCATCCTTTTTATTTTTTGAGTATCATACGCAGTTAAGCCAACAAAGATCAAAACTCCAGCATAAGTTATCAACCAATACATCATTTCACTTTGCATAAAAAAGTTAACTACAGATGCGATGATGATTCCAATCAACGCCATAAATAATAAGTTACCCCAAGATGTTAAATCTTTTTTGGTGTAATAACCATAAAAACTCATGATCGCAAAAGTACCAGCTGTTACAAAAAATGTACTCGCAATAGATTGTTCGGTATAAATTAAAAAAACGACAGCCAACGTCAATCCGTTAAGTGCAGCATACCCTGTAAAAATAAATCCTGCAGTTTGTGCAGATATTTTTTTAATGACAGAAACTAAATATCCTACCAAAAATATTTCTCCAATTATTAGCCCAAAAAACAGTAATCTATTTCCAATAATTGCTTGTATTAAAGAAGGTGTAGATGCAACATACATTGCTATTAAACCTGTAATTGCTAATCCACCAGACATCCAAGTATATACTTTTGACATAAAAGCAGCTTGAATAGTTTGTGTTTGTTCTTTTGTATAATTTCTACTTCCTAATTCCATTTGTAATTTATTTTTATGTAAAAATAAAGAAAAGAGCAATTAAAGAATAGCTCTTTCAGTTAATTTTTTAATAATTGATTTATTTTTTAAATAACCCTGCTATAGATAATACAACTGCAGCGGCAAGAATACCTAGAATCATATTAAATAAGAAAACCTTACTACAAATTGTAATAAGGTTCTTATTCTGTACAGGCGGAGAGACTCGAACTCTCACACCTTGCGGCACTAGATCCTAAGTCTAGCGTGTCTACCAATTCCACCACGCCTGCATTATACTGAACATGTTCCAGTAAAAGGAGTGCAAATATAAACATTACTGATAAATTGCAAAGAAGTTCTTTAGGAATTTTAGTATTTTTGATTTTCATCAAAAAAATATCATGCAAAACATTAAAAATTATATCGATTCTAACAAAGAACGTTTTATCAACGAATTAATAGAAATCCTTAAAATACCTTCTGTTAGTGCAGATCCAGCATTCAAACAAGATGTCTTAAATACATCTGAAGTAGTAAAAACATTTTTAGAAAAAGCAGGTTGCGACCACGTTGAAATCTGTGAAACTCCAGGATATCCAATTGTGTACGGAGAAAAAATTATTGATACAAATTTACCTACAGTGTTAGTGTATGGACATTATGATGTGCAACCAGCAGATCCTATAGAATTGTGGGATTCACCACCTTTTGATCCCGTAATTAAAACGACAGATGTTCATCCTGAAGGAGCCATTTTTGCGCGTGGTGCTTGTGATGACAAAGGTCAAATGTTTATGCATATAAAAGCACTAGAATACATGACATCAACAGGGAATTTACCTTGTAATGTAAAATTTATGATTGAAGGTGAAGAAGAAGTTGGCTCAGAAAGTTTGGCTTCATTTGTAGAACAAAATCAAGCGAAATTAGCAAACGATGTTATTTTAATTTCTGATACCGGAATGATTGCAAACGATATTCCGTCAATTACTACAGGATTGCGTGGTTTAAGTTATGTAGAAGTTGAAGTTACCGGACCAAATAGAGATTTACATTCTGGCTTGTATGGCGGCGCTGTTGCAAACCCAATTAATGTTTTGACAAAAATGATTGCTTCTTTGCATGATGAAAATAATCACATAACGATTCCTGGTTTTTATGATGGAGTTGAAGAATTATCTCTAGAAGAAAGAGCTGAAATGGCAAAAGCGCCTTTTTCTTTAGACAACTATAAAAAAGCATTAGATATTGATGCTGCTTATGGTGAAAAAGGATATTCTACCAACGAACGTAACTCTATTAGACCAACCTTAGATGTAAACGGAATTTGGGGTGGCTATATTGGTGAAGGAGCAAAAACAGTTATTGCTTCAACAGCGTATGCAAAAATTTCGATGCGCTTAGTGCCAAATCAAGATTGGAAAGAAATTACAGAATTGTTTAAAAAACATTTTGAAAGCATTGCTCCTGCTGGAGTAAAAGTTATCGTAAAACCTCATCATGGCGGACAAGGTTATGTTACACCAATAGACAATATCGGGTATCAAGCGGCGAGTAGAGCCTATGAAACTACTTTTGGTAAAACACCAATTCCGCAAAGAAGTGGAGGAAGTATTCCGATTGTTTCTTTGTTTGAAAAAGAACTAAAAAGTAAAATAATTTTAATGGGATTTGGTTTGGATTCTGATGCTATTCATTCGCCAAATGAACATTTCGGAATTTTCAATTATCTAAAAGGAATTGAAACAATTCCGCTTTTTTATAAATATTTTACTGAACTGAAGACTAAATAATTAACTGTTCTTTAACTCGTTATAGAATAGAATTAAAATATTTTTATACAAACTAATTAAACAACTAACTCATGAAAAAATTACTTCAAAAAGTAAGTATGGTTTCTTTAACGATACTTCTTTTAATGGCTTGTTCTGCTCCTACCGAGAAGAAACAACGTACTGCGGATGATTATAAAAACGCTACCAAATTTATGCAACGTAGCTGGTATGGAATGGTGCATAATCAAATTACTTCTCAGAATTGGACTGGCGACGACTTGCTGGTATATTCTAAAAGAACAAAAGACGGAAGTGAGTTTATTTCTGTGAATACAAAAACAAAAGAGAAGTCTATTCTTAATGATTATAAAGCCCCTGAAACAAAATCAAAATATGCAAAAGCAAAAAGAAACGAACACGTTTCTCCGAATGGAAAATTAGCGGCATA
>JBLHOD010000032.1:0-9654 GCA_047622545.1 Polaribacter sp.
GGATTAAGAATAAAAAAGAAATTTCCAGATAAAACATTAGCCGTTTTTGTAAAACCACCAAGCATAGATGAGTTAAAGATTCGGTTAAAGAAGCGTAAAACAGAAAACGACGAAAAAATTAATATGCGAATCGCTAAAGCTTCTATTGAATTGGCAACGGCACCGCAGTTTGATGAAGTTATTAAGAACTACGACTTAGATATTGCTCTAAAAGAAGCAGAAAATTTAGTAAGTGATTATTTGGGTCTAGACAAAGAGCCAAAAGCGAACAGCTAAAAGCAAAAAAATGAATATTGGTTTATATTTCGGAACATTCAATCCAATCCATGTTGGACATTTAATTATTGCCAATCACATGGTAGAAAATTCTGATTTAGATGAAGTTTGGTTGGTGGTTACACCACATAATCCTTTTAAGAAAAAAAGTTCGTTGTTAGAAAATTACCATCGATTAGAATTAGCACATTTAGCAACAGAAAACTACGATAAAATTAAACCTTCAGATGTTGAGTTTAATTTGACTCAGCCAAATTATACGGTTTATACATTAGCACATATTTCAGACAAATATCCGCAACATGCTTTTAGCTTGATTATGGGGGAAGACAATTTAAAAAGTTTTCATAAATGGAAAAATTATGAAACCATTTTAGAACATCATCAAATTTACGTGTATCCAAGAATTTCTGAAGGAACAATAGAAACACAATTTGATACCCATCCAAAAATTCATAAAATAGATGCACCTATCATAGAAGTTTCATCGACTCATATTAGAAACGGAATCAAGGAGAAAAAAAACATACAACCACTCTTAACAGAATCAGTTTGGAAATATATCGATGAGATGAATTTTTATAGAAAATAATTCCCTAACTTTTCGTTGTATATTTGCAATTCATAGAAATAAATTCCGTGGCAAAAAAAAACCAAAAAAAAAGCAAGTTCAGACAAAAAATAACCAATAAATATAGATTGGTTGTTTTAAACGAAGAAACCTTTGAAGAACGGTTGTCTTTTAAATTAACCATTTTAAATATTTTTGTATTTGGCGGTATTTTTTCAATTGTTTTAATTGCGTTAACAACCCTATTAATTGCTTATACTCCTATTAGAGAGTACATTCCTGGTTATGCTTCTACGCAACTAAAAAAAGATGCTTCAAGATTATTATATGAAACAGATTCTTTAAAAAGTAGATTAAAATTAATAGAAAATTACACCAAAGTTTTAATTCCAATTTTATCAGGTGATGATCCAATTGCCGAAATAGATTTTGATTCATTAAAAAAAGCGAGCGCAATTACTATTGATGAAAAAAAATTAGATGCTTCTAAAAGAGATTCTTTGTTTAGAGAAAAAATAGAAAGTAAAGATCGTTTTCCGTTGTTTGATAAAGCAGAAAATAAAATAGACAAGGTGTTTTTTGCGCCGTTAAACGGAAGCGTTACACAAGGTTTTGATGTAACAAACAAACATTTTGCAATAGATATCGTTTCGGTTACCGGAACTCCAGTAAAAGCTATTGAAGATGGTAGAGTTATATTTTCTGAATGGACTGCCGAAACGGGTTATGTAATAATTTTAGAACACGGAACAGGTTTTATTTCTGTATATAAACATAATGGCGTATTGTTAAAACAACAAGGAGATTTTGTGAAATCTGGTGAAGCAATTGCAACTGTTGGTTCTACTGGAGAATTATCAACTGGGCCACATTTACATTTCGAATTATGGAACAATGGTTACCCAGTAAATCCTATGAATTATATAGATTTTAAATAAATGAGCCTAAAATCTGTTTTTGCGATTCCGTTTGCCAAACAAGCAATTAAAAAAGTGTATAAATGGGCAAACAATCCTCATAAAACTCAAGAAAAAGTATTTAAAGAATTAATTTTTAAAGCAAAAAACACCGCCTTTGGAAAAGATCACGATTTTAAGTCAATTAAAAATTATAACGATTTTAAAGCTAGAGTAAAAGTACAAGATTACGAAGGCTTAAGACCGTATGTTGATAGAATTGTAGCTGGAGAAAAAAATGTACTTTGGAAAGGAAAACCACTTTATTTTGCCAAAACTTCTGGCACAACTTCTGGCGCAAAATACATTCCGATTACAAAAGAGTCAATGCCAACACATATTAAAGCAGCCAGAAATGCGTTGCTTTTTTATATCGCAGAAAAAAAAGATGCAAGTTTTGTAAATGGGAAAATGATTTTCTTACAAGGAAGTCCAATTCTAGAAGACAAAAATGGAATTCAATTAGGTCGTTTAAGCGGAATTGTAGCACATTATGTCCCTCAATATTTATTAAAAAATAGATTGCCAAGTTGGGAAACCAATTGTATTGAAGATTGGGATACAAAAGTAAATGCAATTGTTGAAGAAACTATTGATGAAAATATGTCTGTCATTAGCGGAATTCCGTCTTGGGTACAAATGTATTTTGAAAAGTTGATTGAAAAAACCGGGAAACCGATTTCTGAGATCTTCCCAAATTTTAATTTCTTTATTTATGGAGGCGTTAACTTTGAACCTTATAAAAATAAGTTCGAAAGTTTAATCGGTAAAAAGATTGATTATGTTGAATTGTATCCAGCTTCAGAAGGATTTATCGCCTATCAAGATTCGCAAACAGAACCAGGAATGTTACTGCAATTAAACTCAGGAATTTTTTATGAGTTTATTCCTGCAGCAGAATTTCATGAAGAAAATTCGACAAGAATTTCTTTAAAAGATGTAAAAATTGGCGTGAATTATGTCATCATTTTAAATACCAATGCCGGACTTTGGGGTTATAATATTGGAGACACAATTGAGTTTACATCAACAAAACCTTATAGAATAAAAGTTACAGGAAGAATTAAACATTTTATTTCAGCTTTTGGCGAACACGTTATTGGTAAAGAAGTAGAAAAGGCATTGAACGATTCTATAAAAGGAACTAAAATAACGATTAGCGAATTTACTGTTGCGCCACAAGTAAACCCAGAAAGTGGTTTGCCGTTTCACGAATGGTTTATTGAGTTTGAAAACGAACCAGAAGATTTAGAAGACTTTATCGCAAAAGTGGATGCTTCAATGCAAGAACAGAATATTTATTATCAAGATTTAATTGCTGGAAAAGTATTACGTTCTTTAGTGATACAAAAAGTAAAAAAAGGAGGTTTTCATGAATACATGAAGTCAATTGGGAAGTTTGGTGGACAGAATAAGATTCCGCAATTATCAGACAACCGTAAAATTGCAGATGTATTACAGAATTTTTTAATTGAATAAAACGAATTATCAGCAAAGCATAAAAATGAAAATCATTTCAACAAACATTGGAGAGAAAAGAGAACTTAACTGGAAAGGAAAACTGGTTACCACCGGAGTTTTTAAATTTTCTGTTGATACACCAATTTTTTTAGGAACAGAGAATGTTTTAGAAGATGAAATATCTGATAGAGAACATCATGGTGGGATTTTGCAAGCAGTTTATGGATATTCTCTAAAACATTACGATTATTTTAAAACCTTACATCCAGATGTAAATTTTGAAATGGGGATTTTTGGAGAAAACTTAACGATTGATGATCTAGACGAAACCAAAACTCATGTTGGTGATACTTTTAAAGTTGGAGAAACTATTATAGAAGTTACTGTTCAAAGAAACCCTTGTTATAAATTAGGAATTCGTTTTAATGACATGAAAATTGTAAAACAATTTTGGAATACAACCATGTGTGGCGTTTATTTTAAAGTAGTAAAAACTGGTTTTGTAAAAGCAAATGATACTTTTGAGAAAACTAAATCTTGCCCAGAAAACCCAACAATTGCTGATTTATATGTTGCAAAACGAGTTAGTAAAGAGATATAACCTTTTCTTAGATGACCACTAGAATTTGAGAATTGTTATTACTAAACTCTTTAAGTATTTCTATGTTAGATTATTTTTAATAGTTAATAGAAATCAAATTTAAGAAAATTCTAACATTTCAAGACTCTTTTTACACGTTGAGAAATTGCAGTGATTATTTCATAAGAAATGGTGTTCGCAGTATCTGCCATTTCTAGAATCATTTCTTGAGAATTAAAGACAATTACTTCGTCTCCTTCTTTGCATTCAATCTCAGAAACGTCAACCATAATCATATCCATACACACATTTCCAATAATTGATGCTTTTTGATTGTTGATGATAACCGAATGTTTTTTGTTTCCTAATTGTCTTGAAATTCCGTCTGTATGGCCAACCGGAATAGTTGCCGTTTTCATCGGTTTATTTGCAGTAAATGCTCTGTTATATCCAACAGATTTTCCTGGTTCAATCAAATGAATTTGAGAAATAATCGATTTTAACGTAATAACATTTTTAAGTTGTTTTGTTTCTTTTTCATCATTCCCAAAACCGTATAATCCAATTCCTAAACGCACCATGTCAGATTGTGCTTGCGGATAATTGATAATTCCAGAAGTATTTAAAGCATGCACCATTGGTTTATACTCTAAATGATTGTAAAACTGTTTTACAATAAAGGCAAAATCGTTGATTTGTTTTGTTGTAAATTCTTTTTCTCGGACATCTTCACTTGCTGCTAAATGCGAAAAAAGTGATGCAATTTTTACATGTTTTGTTGCTGCTATTTTTGATAAAATGAAAGGAATATCTGTCTGCCGAAATCCAATTCTGTTTAAACCTGTATTAAACTTTAGATGAATAGGATAGTTCAATAATAATTTTGAATCTGCTAACTCTAAAAAAGCATTAAAAATTGTAAAAGTATATAGATTTGGTTCGAGTTGATGCTCAATCAACAACTCTAAATTTGGTATTTGTGGATGCAACACCAAAATTGGTTTTTCGATTCCGGCTTTGCGTAAAGCAATTCCTTCATCTGCATAAGCAACAGCAAAATAAGCGACTTCGTTTTCTAAAAATTTAGCAACTTTGGCTGCTTCACTTCCGTAACCAAATGCTTTTACAACCACTAAAATTTTTGTGTTAGCTTCTAGTTTGTTTTTAAAATAGTGAAGATTATGCTGTAATGCATTTCCGTCAATTTCTAAAAAAGTTACATGATTATTCATATTTTATGCTGAACTTGATTCAGAATCCTTTGAATCAGATTTAAGTTTTTCTGTAGATGCTTTTTTCTCTTGTTGTAAACGCAACGCTTTATAATATGCAGCTCTACTTAAAGGCTCGTATTCATCTACTTGACCCAATAAAACAAGACTATCATTTTGTGCTTTTCTAAAGCTATAATGTGCTAAATTTCCAGTATGTGTACAAACAGCATGCACTTTAGTTACATATTCTGCAGTTGCCATTAGAGCAGGCATCGGTCCAAATGGGTTTCCTTTAAAATCCATATCTAAACCAGCAACAATAACACGAATTCCTCTGTTTGCTAAATCATTACAGACAGCAACAATTTCATCGTCAAAAAACTGCGCTTCATCAATTCCTACAACATCAACATCATTTGCATATAAACGAATATTTGCCGAAGACGGAACTGGAGTAGAGCGAATACGATTATCGTTATGGGAAACAACTTCTTCCTCGTCATAACGGGTATCAACCGCAGGTTTAAAAATCTCTACACGTTGTTTTGCAAATTGGGCTCGTTTTAATCTACGAATCAATTCTTCTGTTTTACCAGAAAACATTGAGCCACAAATTACTTCAATCCAACCAAATTGTTCTGTATGATTTACCGTATTTTCGAGAAACATTTTGTAATTTTATGCTTGAAATATGATTATAATTGTATTTTACTTCAAGTCTTACAAATTTATTAAAAAAAAGATGCCAAGCATCAATTAATTTATCAACTTATGCACAAAAAATTAGCAGCCGACTTAACTAGCATTGCTCATAGCATTTTGCAATTAAAAAACAAAGAAGATGTTTTAGTATTAAAAGAAAAAGCATATGAAGTTTACGAAAAACTTACTGTTTTGGCGTATGTTGATGAATATATAAACACAACTCCAAACGCAACAGAAACCAAAGAAGAGTTGTTAGATAAAATAGAAAATATCGTTAAAGAAAAAGTAGACGTTGTAATTGAAAAAGACCAACCTGAAGAGGAAGTTGTAGATGAAAAAGAAGTAGAAATTAAAGCTGAAGAGATAAATGAGTTTAAAGAAGAAGAAGAACTTGTAGAAGATGAAATAGAAGTTGAAGACTTCTCTATTCAGCCCGAAGTGACAGAAAACAATGAAGTTGTTGAGGAAGAAACTATAGTTGTAGAATTTGATGTTAAGGAAGAACTTGTTGAAAAAATTGTAGAGCAACCTTTTGATGAATTAGAACAAGTCTTATTTTCTTCAGAAAACACAACCGAAGAAACGCTGGCCAAAGACAAAAAAACGATCACTTTAGAGGAAGAATTACATGATACTATTTCTGTTGAAGTTGCCGCAGATTTATTTGAAAAATTAGATTTAAAAAAATCATTAAACGATCAGTTGCAACAAAATATTCAGATTGGTTTAAATGATAGAATAGTTTTTGTAAAAAACCTTTTTAACGGAAGTCAGGAAGAATTTAATAGGGTTGTTTCTCAAATAAATACGCTAAAAACAGAAAAAGAAGCAAGAAAATTTATTAATAAAATGGTGAAACCAGATTACGATTGGTCTAAACAAGAAGAATTTGAAGAGCGTTTTATGGTAATTATAGAACGCAAATTCGCATAAAATATAGATTATGAAAATAGAAGTTTCTAACGGAGAGATTATTGATAAGTACACCATTTTAGAAATTAAACTTTCTAAAATTAAAGATGCTAAAAAGCTAGTAAATATTCAACACGAATATAATACGTTAACGCCAGATGTAAAAAGTATTTACGGCGATGTAAAAGACGAAAAACAACTAGAAAAACTTCAAAACGATTTATTAGAAGTCAATAAAAAACTATGGAAAATAGAAGACGATATTAGAGAATGTGAACGTGCAAATGATTTTGGCAAAACCTTTATAGATTTAGCGCGTGCAGTTTATTATGTAAATGATGACCGTTCTATTGTTAAAAAGGAAATCAACATATTTACTGGCTCAGATTTAGTTGAAGAAAAATCGTATGAAGAATATAAGTCAGAATAAAAGGATACTGAATCAAGTTCAGCATACATATGAAAAATAAAATATCCATTCTACTTTTATTGATTTTTCTCGTTGGATGTAAAAGCTCTTATCAAATTATAAATTTTGAAAAAGAAAACATTCCAACTGCCCCAAATTACGCTGATGAAAATTCTTGGGCAGTTTTGCCAACCAAGTATCCAGTTTCATTACAAAAATTTACAACGACAAAGATTCAAGATTTAAAAGCGGATGTTTTTTATGTGTATCCAACCTTGTTAATGGATAAAAAAGATGTGCGTTGGAACGCTTCAATTGATGACAAAAATCAGAATAATATCTTCATAAATACTGCTGTAAAAAACCAAGTATCACCATTTGCTGCTTCAGGAAAAATTTACGTTCCAATTTACAGACAAGCGCATATAAAATCTTATAGTTTGTATAATAAAGGAGGAAAACAAGCTTTTGAAATTGCGTATGCTGATGTGAAAAAAGCATTTGAATATTATTTAAAAAATTACAATAAAGGAAGACCAATTATTATTGTAAGTCATAGCCAAGGAACAAATCATACAACGCGATTATTAAAAGATTTTTTTGATAAAAAACCATTACAAAAAAGATTAATTGCTGCGTATCTTGTTGGAATGGGGATTAAGCCAAACGAATTTAAAACCATTCATCCCATGATAAAGCCAAATCAAACTGGCGGTTTTGTATCTTGGAATACTCGTAAAAGAGGAACCTATCCGAAAAACAAAACGGTTTACAATGGCGCTGTAACAACAAATCCTATCACTTGGGATTCTTCTAGAGCTACTGCATTAGAACAACACAAAGGGTTTTTATATTCTAACGGAAAAATATACACAAAAGCATTAAAAATTGAAATTACAGACGGAATGGTTTGGTCTACAAATCCAAAATTCCCAATGCGCTTTTTTATGTCGTTTATGAAGAATTATCATGTTGGTGATATCAACTTGTTTTGGCAAGATATTAAAGAGAATGTTGAGTTAAGAACCAAAACATGGCTAGAGAATAATTAACCAATAGTTTCCTTTAATCGTTCAATTTCTTTTTTGCTGTTTCCAATGAAAATTTTATCATCAACAATAAAAACTGGGCGTTTTAAAAACGTGTATTCGTCTAAAATATATTGTTTGTAATCAGCTTCGGAAATTGTTTGATCTTTTAAATCCATTGATCTATATAGCTTTGCGCGTTTGTTAAATAAAGCTTCGTAACTTTTAGAAAATTTGCGCATTTCTTCTAGCTGTTTTACTGTAATTGGATTTGTTTTTATCTCTTGTTTTTTAAACCCGTCAAGGTTAATTTCCTTTAAAATTCTTCTGCAAGTATCACAGGTTTGTAAAAAGTAGATTTTTTTCATTTTATACAGTATATTTGATGCTAAATTAGAATAATTAATGAAAACGCACTTCGAAATACTTATTAAATCTAGAGAACTTGTTTTAAAAACAATTGATGATTTAACTATTGAACAAATACATGCAATTCCGAATGGCTTTAAAAACAATATTGCATGGAATGTTGCACATTTGGTTGTTACCCAGCAGTTATTACAATATAGATTATCGGATGTGAATTGTTTAGTTCCAGAAGACTTAATTGCAAATTTTAGAAAAGGGACTTTTCCCGGAAGAGCATTTAATGAAGAAGAATTTGACGAAATTAAAGACTTACTAATCGCTTTGCCGGAAACGTTGATTGAAGATTATGAAGAGGGTGTTTTTCTAGAGTATCAAGAATACGAAACTAGTACAGGTTTTGTATTAAACTCTTTAGAAACTGCGATTGCTTTTAACAATTATCACGAAGGATTGCATTTAGGAATTATCAGATCAATAAAAAAATTAGTGTAAATAATTAAAGTAGTTAAAAATGAAATTTAACACAAAAACAATACATGGCGGGCAACAACATGATCCATCTACAGGAGCAGTAATGCCGCCGATTTATCAAACATCAACATACGCGCAATCAAGTCCTGGAGATCATAAAGGGTATGTGTATTCTAGAGGAGGAAATCCTACAAGAAATGCATTAGAAAGTAATTTTGCAGCAATAGAAAACGGGACACATGGTTTTGCTTTTTCTTCTGGTTTATCAGCAATAGATTGTGTTTTAAGAACATTAAGCCCGGGAGATGAGGTAATTGCAGGAGACGATTTATATGGTGGAACATACAGGTTGTTTACAAAACTTTTTTCTAAATATGGGATAGACTTTTCTTTTGTAGACATGAATGTGGTTAGTAATGTAGCTAATGCAATTACGGAAAAAACAAAATTAGTTTGGTTAGAAACACCAACAAATCCGTTGATGAAAATTGCCGATATAGAAGAAATTACAAAAGCGGTGAAAACAGTTAATTCTAGTATTTTAGTAAGTGTAGACAATACTTTTGCAACTCCATATTTACAACAACCGTTAGATTTAGGTGTAGATATTGTAGTGCATTCAGCAACAAAATATTTAGGAGGACATTCAGATTTAGTGATGGGTGCTTTAATAGTAAAAGATGATGAATTAGCAAAAGAGCT
>JBLHOD010000033.1:0-9393 GCA_047622545.1 Polaribacter sp.
AGTGCAACTATCTGCTGCACATAGTAAAGAGCATTTAGATACAGCAATTAATGCATTTATTAAAGTAGGAAAATCACTTAACGTTATATAAATGGAAGTGTTAAGCGATAAAAATTTACATTTTTTTTAAAAAATCTTTGTAAATACGTTTGAACAACTTACATTTGTATTATTAATACAAGAACTTTTAATTTAAAAATTTGATAATGAAACATTTAAAAATAGCTGTGATAGCTTTATTTACATTGGTAATGGTTGCTAATGTGAACGCTCAGGATTCTGATAATCCATGGGCAATTACTTTAGGGGTTAACTCTGTTGATATTAGAGGAGGAAGATCTGTAACAGATATTGCAAAAGATTATTTAGGAACAGGAGATTGGAGCATTATTCCTTCTTCTTTTACTAGTATTTCTGCAACAAAGTATTTACAAGATGGTTTTTCTGTACAATTAGCCGGTTCGTTGAACCAGATTATTAGTAGTGATATGATGTATTATGCAGTTGATGCTAATGTAAAATATGATGTTAATAAATTAGTGGAATTAACATTTGGCTCTACAACTAAGTGGTTCGATCCTTATGTTTACCTTGGTGGAGGATATACTTCTATTGATGGTAGTGGAGAAGCATTGATGAATGCAGGAGCAGGTTTTAATGTTTGGGTTAATGAAAACTTTGGAGTTAATGTTCAGTCTGGAGCAAAACATAGTTTTGGTACAGATGTTGCTGATCATTTCCAACATTCATTAGGATTAGTATTGAGATTTGGGGGGAAAGATACAGACGGAGACGGAGTATATGATAAAGATGATTCTTGCCCAGATGTTGCAGGTTTAATTGCTTTTAATGGTTGTCCTGATGCTGATGGTGATGGAGTTCAAGACTCAAAAGATTCTTGTCCAGACGTTGCTGGTTTAGCTGCTTTAAACGGATGTCCAGATGCTGACGGTGATGGAATCGCTGACAAAGATGATATGTGTCCAAACGAAAAAGGATCTGCTGCAAATAGAGGTTGCCCAGATTCTGATGGTGACGGAGTTGTAAACAAAGATGATAAATGTCCAAATGTTGCAGGACCTGCAGCTAACGGAGGTTGTCCTTGGCCTGATACTGATGGTGACGGTGTTTTAGACAAAGATGATAACTGTGTTAATGAAGCAGGACCTGCTTCAAACAATGGATGTCCTGAACCAGTAATTAGTGATGCGGCAGTTCAAACTATTAACATTGGAGCTAAATCTATCTTGTTTAACTCAGGAATGGCTTCTTTTTTACCTAAAGTATCTGACTATTTAGATGCTATCGTTGCAACTATGAACGAATTTCCAAAAGCAAATTTTGCTGTAGGAGGATATACTGATAGTACTGGTAGTGCTAAAATTAACTCTAGATTATCTAAAGAAAGAGCTGGATCTGTTATTAAGTATTTTGTTTCTAAAGGCGTAGACGCTTCTAGATTAACTTCTAATGGTTATGGTTCTGCAAATCCTATTGACTCTAACAAAACTAGAGCAGGTAGAGCAAACAATAGAAGAGTTGAAATTACAGTTACAAATAACTAAGATTTCAGTCAAATAAATTCAAAAGCCTTGTACTCTGTACAAGGCTTTTTTTATGAAATAAATACAAGGTGTCTTTATAATATTAATTAAATTTTAATAAAGAAATTACTCCTTTTCTTTTTCCTTTTAAAAAACATTAAAAACACTTTTAACTTATCATTAATTAAATTATCTTTGCACCCTGAAAATAAGAGGTAAAACTCACGAAATAAAATAAATAACTTTAATTAGATACAAAATGTCTACAATAACAGGTAAAGTTTCTCAAATTATCGGACCAGTAATCGATGTTGAGTTTAACACAGAAAATGGCAGTCTTCCAAAAATTTATGATTCGTTAGAAATTACTAAAACTGACGGTTCAATTTTAGTTTTAGAAGTTCAACAACATATAGGAGAAGATATCGTTCGTACTATCTCTATGGATGCAGCTGATGGTTTACAAAGAGGACAAGAAGTAAGAGCAACTGGAAGCCCTATTAAAATGCCTATTGGTGGCGATATCTACGGAAGATTATTTAATGTAACTGGAGATGCTATTGATGGTTTAGGGGATTTAGATAAAAAAGGTGATAATGGGTTATCAATTCATAGATCGCCTCCTAGATTTGAAGATTTATCTACATCTACAGAAGTTTTATTTACAGGAATTAAAGTAATTGACTTAATTGAGCCTTATGCAAAAGGAGGTAAAATTGGATTATTTGGTGGAGCTGGAGTAGGGAAAACAGTATTAATTCAAGAGTTAATTAACAACATCGCAAAAGGACACGGAGGATTATCTGTATTTGCTGGAGTTGGAGAAAGAACTCGTGAAGGAAATGATTTATTAAGAGAGATGTTAGAATCTGGAATTATCAAATACGGTGATGATTTTATGCACTCTATGGAAGAAGGAGGATGGGATTTATCTAAAGTAGATAAACCAGGAATGAAAGACTCTAAAGCAACTTTTGTATTTGGACAAATGAATGAACCACCTGGAGCGCGTGCAAGAGTAGCATTATCAGGATTAACAATAGCAGAATATTTTCGTGATGGAGCTGGAGAATCTCAAGGAAAAGATGTTCTTTTCTTCGTAGATAACATATTCCGTTTTACACAAGCAGGTTCTGAAGTTTCTGCATTATTAGGGCGTATGCCCTCTGCAGTAGGTTATCAACCAACATTAGCAACAGAAATGGGAGCAATGCAAGAACGTATTACTTCTACCAAGAAAGGTTCTATTACATCTGTACAAGCAGTTTATGTGCCAGCGGATGATTTAACAGATCCAGCACCGGCAACAACATTTGCGCATTTAGATGCAACTACAGTATTATCTCGTAAAATTGCTGAGCTAGGTATTTATCCTGCAGTAGATCCATTAGACTCTACTTCAAGAATTTTATCTGCAGAAATTTTAGGTGATGAGCACTATAATACTGCAACAGCTGTAAAAGAATTATTACAACGTTATAAAGAATTACAAGATATTATTGCAATTTTAGGAATGGAAGAATTATCTGAAGAAGATAAATTAGCTGTTCATAGAGCAAGACGTGTACAACGTTTCTTATCTCAACCTTTCCATGTAGCGGAGCAATTTACAGGAATTCCTGGTGTATTAGTTGATATTAAAGACACAATTAAAGGATTTAATATGATTATGGACGGGGAGTTAGATAAATATCCTGAAGCAGCATTTAACTTACGAGGATCAATTCAAGACGCAATTGATGCTGGAGAAAAAATGTTAGCTGAAGCTTAAAACTAAAAAAGATATGTTTTTAGAAATTGTAACACCAGAAGCTATTTTATTTTCATCAGATGTAGATTCTATTTCTGTACCTGGTAAAGATGGAAATTTTCAAATGCTAAATAATCACGCACCAATTGTTTCTGTTTTAAAAGAAGGAACAGTACAAATACATGTGCACGCTCAAGAACATTTAGAGTTAGATGAGTTAAAAGGAAAATTGATTCCTCATGCAGATGATGCTAAAATTTTAACTTTAAAAATTTCTTCTGGAACTATTGAAATGAAAGACAATAAAGTAATTTTATTGGCCGACTAATTTTAATAAGATATAAAACAAAAAGCCCTCATTTTTATGAGGGCTTTTTTTATGTATATATGTTAAAGATTAAATAAAAAAGCGATTTAAAGTTTGATATATTGTTTGTTTTAAAGAACTTTAACTTTTATATCTATAAACCAAACAATTAAATCATGAAAAACATCACATTAGTATTGCTATTTGTGTTTGTTTCTAGCATCTCATTTGCACAAGAAACTCCAATACCAAATTACCGACAAGCAGCAAAATACTCACCAAAGAACTTAGCTAAGTTAGTACATTCAACTTCTGTTAGCCCTCACTGGCTAAAAAAAGGAAATCGTTTTTGGTATCAATATAAAACATCAGACGGAGCGAATTATTATATTGTTGATGCAGATAAAAAAACAAGAACAACACTTTTTGACAATGTAAAAATGGCAAAATGGTTAACTGAAATCACAAAAGATCCATATGATGGAAAACATTTGCCGCGTTTTAGTTTTAAATTCAATGAAAGCGAAACAGCAATTCGTTTTAGAGTAACTTCAACAGAAGAAGTTCCTGCTAAAGAAGATGATACCAAAAAAGATAAAAAGGATAAAAAAGTAAAAAGTAAAAAGCCTAAAATGGAAAAGAAAGTATATCACCTAGAATATAGATTAGGTGGTAATGGATTAACCATTATAGATAATGATAAAGAAGAAAAGAAATGGAAAAAATGGGCAAATATTGCTCCAGATAGTTCTATTGTTTTATTCTCAAAAAACTTTAACATCCATTGGATGGATAAAGTAAACTTCTTAAAAGCCGTTAAGGACGATAAAGATTCAACAATTGTAGAGCATCAATGGACAAAAGATGGTGTTGAAGACTACGGTTATGGTGGTGGATCTAGGGGAGAAAACAACGAAACTAAAATCAAAAACAAAGATGATCGAAAAGGAGTTTGGGGAACTTGGTCTCACGATTCTAAAAAGTTTGTGTTTCAAAAATCAGACTCTAGACAAATCAAAGATTTATGGGTAATTAATTCTGTATCAAGTAAAAGACCAGTTTTAGAAACATATAAATATCATATGCCTGGAGAAGCAGAATTTTCAAAATCAGAATTATTGATTTTTGATATTCCAACCAAAAGAGTGGTTAATGTAGAATTAGATACCATAAAACAACAAAGTGTATCTGTTTTTAGAGCACCCTCAAATCAATCGAGTAGAGATGATGACTTTAGACCATCATTATTACTGTCTAAAAAAGGAAAATTATATTATAGTGTAATTAGTAGAGATCGTAAAAAATATGATATCTGTGTTGCAGATTTAGAAACAGGGAAATCTAAAGTATTAATAGAAGAGCGTTTTAATACATATATAGAAGCTAGACCGTTAATTTTATTCAATAACGAAACAGAAATGTTGCATTGGGCAGAACGTGATGGTTGGGCACATTTTTACCTTTATGATTCAAAAGGGAATTTAAAAAATCAAGTTACAAACGGAGATTATCATGTTGCTAATTTCTCAGGATTAGATGAAAAATCAAGAACCTTATATTTTACGGCAAATGGTGTAAATAAGACTCAAGATCCATATTTTGAACATATGTATAAAATCAATTTAGATGGATCTAGAATGCGTACGTTAAATGCTGGAGATTTTACTTCTAGATCAAGTATGGCAGATTCTAATAAGTATTTTATTAGTAATTTTTCTAGAGTAAATAAAGTTCCAAAATCTGAATTACGCTCTTCTGATGGAAGATTAGTAATGAAATTAGAAGAAGCAGATTTATCTCAATTATTTGCTACTGGTTATAAATTTCCAGAACCATTTAAAGTAAAAGCAGATGACGGAATTACAGATTTATATGGAGTAATGTATAAACCTTTCGATTTTGATTCTACAAAAATATATCCATTATTAGAATATGTTTACCCAGGACCACAAACTGAATCTGTAAACAAATCTTTTTCTTTTAGAATGGATCGTTTAGATAGAATGGCACAAGTTGGTTTTGTTGTAATTACGTTGGGAAATCGTGGTGGACATCCAGATAGATCTAAATGGTATCATAATTATGGATATGGAAACTTAAGAGATTATGGCTTGGCAGATAAAAAATATGTAGCTGAACAATTAGCAAACAAACACGAATATATTGATATCTCTAAAGTTGGAATTTACGGACATTCTGGAGGTGGATTTATGTCTACTGCAGCAATGTTAGTATATCCAGATTTCTTTAAAGCAGCAGTTTCTTCTGCAGGAAATCATGATAATAGTGTGTATAATAGTTGGTGGAGTGAAACGCATCACGGAGTAAAAGAAGAAATAGACGAAAAAGGAAAATCTTCTTATACATACAAAATCGACAACAATCAATCTTTGGCTAAAAACTTAAAAGGAAATTTGATGTTGATTCACGGTGATGTTGATAATAATGTACATCCAGCAGGAACAATTAGAGTGGCTAATGAATTGATAAAAGCACACAAAAGGTTTAAATTTATGACAATGCCAGGACAACGTCATGGCTTTGGAAATATGACAGAATATTCTTTCTGGTTGCGTGCAGATCATTTTAGTAAATTCTTTTTAGGAGTTGAAGCAACAAGTGTAGATATTATCGAAATGAATAGAGACGAGCCTCAGAATAAATAGTATTATTCTTAATAAAATAAAAATGCCGAGCATTTATGCTGAATTAATTTCAGTAATGCTCGGCGTTTTTTATGTTCTAAATTTAGATTCCCGTTTTCACAGGAATGATATTTACTTTTTATCTAACCACTCTTTTCTGCTTTTTAACATTTCTGGAGTTACTTCTAAACCAGCTTTTTCAAAAGTCATAATTGAATAGCTTGGGTCTTTTATTAACGTAACTTTTGCACTTCTTAATTGGTTATATCTGCTAAATTTAATGGTAACAACATCACCAATTTTATAGGTTTCTAAAATAGTGTTTACAGAATTTCTGTTCCCGACAACATTGTTGTCTATTGCTACAATTTTATCGCCAGAATTGATTCCTGCTTTATAAGCTGGACTTCCAATTTGTGGATTATTTCTTACTACGCCATTTGAAGTTGAAGCACCAAAAAACACATCTTTACTATCTTGCGTTAAAACAACACCAACTTTTTTAAATAAAGGTTCATAATTTGGCATCGCACTTTTATAGATAAAATGAGAAAAGAAATAATCTCCAAATAATTTTCCTGCGTATGTATTTAAAGCGTCATTTAAATCACCAACTGTGTAAGGCTTTTCATTTTGCCCATAAGCTTTCCAAACAGATTTCATGTAACCATCTAAAGATAAATTTCCTTTTTCGTTACGCAAGGTTAAATCTAGCGCTAAACCTAAAGCGCTTCCGTAAGAATAATAAGAAATAAATGTATTTTCTCTATTTACAGGATCTACAGAAGTTGCGGCATCTACAAACGGAGCTTGATAGCTCATCTCAATTGGATTAAAAAATGATCTTCCTGGAGAATTCCATACATAGTTAAAAGTTCCGCTTAAACTATTGATGTAGCTTTCATGAGACATTAAACCTGCTCTAGTTAAAAACAAATTTGTGTAATAACTTGTAAAACCTTCTGCAAACCATAATTCCCCACTCATATTTGCTTCTTCAAAATCGAATGGCTCTAAAGATTTAGGTCTTATACGCTCTACATTCCAAGCATGGAAAAATTCATGAGAAACAGTTCCAATATTTCCTGTCATTCCGCCATTTGCTAAAGTTCTTGTACTTGTTACAACAGTAGAATTTCTGTGCTCCATTCCATCGCCACTTGCGTTTGGTACATAGCATGCTAAAAACACATATTCGCCATAGTCAAACTTTGGTAACTCCCCAAAAACTGCCATTTGTTGTAATACAACTTTTTGTACACTTTCAAAATATTCATCTGCTTCAGCTTCGGTTCCAATATTGTGTAATGCTAACTTTACTTTTAATTTTTCTCCATCTGATTCAACCTCAAAAGAACGCACTAAATGATTACTCAGTTCAGTTGGACTGTCCATAAAATACTGCATGTTTGGAGCGTAATAGGTATTGTCAAACATTGGTTTCAATTGCGTTGCAATTTTCCAATCTTTTCTTGGGTTAAAAGTTACCTGAATTGGAGTTTCTTTTAATGATGGCGCAAACATAAATGTTGCAGGAATATTTAAATGCGCATGTGTTTCATCAATCTGAGCATAAGTTCCTCCACCTCTATTTGCAAATAATGTATAGGTAACGATTACAGTTCCGTCATGATTATCAACATCCCATTGATAAGGATTTGGACGTGTAATCTGTAAAGCTTCTCCTTTGCTATTTGTGGCTTTTACATTGTACACATTTTTAGCAAACTCATGAATTGCATACCTTCCGGGTGAAGTTCTGCTCATTCTAAAAGAGAATTCTCCTTTTTTAATTTTTGTAAACGATACTTTAATTTCTGCTTCGTGATGAACAGCATTTGGAAACGAAATATCGTAATTAATATAACTTTGAGCATTACTAATTGTAGTAATACAAAGTGATAACACTAAGATTTTAATAAATTGTAAACGCATTTTTATAAAGATTTAAAATAGTTCTTCAAAACTACACAAAATCTATCAATCATTTACATATTCTAAAATATCTGATGGCTGACAATCTAATGCTTTACAAATAGCTTCTAAAGTAGAAAAACGAATGGCTTTTGCTTTACCAGATTTTAAAATAGATAAGTTTGCGGTGGTAATTCCAATTATTTCTGCCAAGTCTTTGCTCTTCATTTTCCGTTTGGCAAGCATTACGTCTAAGTTTACAATAATTGCCATTGCTAAATTGTTAAGTCGTTTTCTTCCGTCGCTTTTTTAGCTCGAGAAAATATTTCTGCTAATATGTAAAATGCCAATCCGCAAGGAATAAGAATGTAAAACTCTTCTTTAAACTCTTTAATAAATGAGAAAGAAGATTTCTCTATTGATGCTAATAAAAACCTAAGCACTAAAATGTTAATTGTATAACTGATAAAAATATTTCCAATTTTTTTAAAATAACTGATGTTCTTATCACTAAAATAACTGTCTTTTTCTATTTCTTTTAAGATTGAAATAAAATAAGTAAATCCGTAAATTAGATATCCTCTCCAAAAAAAGATTCCTGCATTAATTGCATAATAACTCCATTCAATTGCATTTTTAGAAGTAAACCAAGATTCATCTTTATCAGCAATTTTTGCCCAATTAAAAAATGATTTGTATTGCTCCATATCAAATTCTCTCATATCATTTAGTAATATTGATATTGAAGAAAGGATAACGACATAAGTTATTATCGTAAGTATGTTTGTATTGTCTTTCATAATTATATGGTTAAATCGTTTTCAGATTGAATTTCAATTCCACGTTTTACAATTTGTGCAAAAATAAAGATGATTACAGACAGGAACACAAAGTCGCTAGAGAACAAATCCATTTTAAAATCATGTTTTCCTGCAATCAATTGCATATGTGTGTTGTGCACAATTGCTAAAATCCATAAATAGAAAATACCTTTACTTATTTGTTGCATTAATTTTTGAACGTCCATATTAAAGGGTTGTTTAATATTCAATTTCCGAAGTAATTTAATAACCAAAAAGGCAATATACGCTTCTATAGCAAAGAGTAAAACCTTATAAGATATGATAAAGGAATACTGGATAAAGCTATAGTTTCTGTATTCAAAAAGATTCATTCCTTCATACAAGTTTTTTGAAACTTCTGCGTTTTCAATACTTAATAAATAGGTTACTA
>JBLHOD010000034.1:0-9349 GCA_047622545.1 Polaribacter sp.
ATCAATAATTTGTTATCAACTTCTATTGGATCTAATAATGTTGGAAAAGAACCACTTGCTCTTAATGCCAAAGGCAAAGAACCACTTGTGAGTTTAACTTGATTTCCGGTTTCTACATCTGTAGCAAGACAAAAAAATGGAATTGACAATTTAGAAAAATCTGAAATAGAATCTACTGGCGCTAATAACTGTGTTAAAAAACTTAATACATTTTGACCTCTAGAAACTCCTTGAGGCAAGCCTATTCTTCCTTTATTTATTGGCAAAACAAGCGAATGTTTTTCGCCATGTTCCTTTTCAAAAAAAGGTTTTGATTTTCTAGGATTCTTATCTTGTAGTAAGGTGAAAAAATCTGTATTTACAACAATTTTTTCTATTTGACTAGCACTATAACCTGCAGCGTACAAGCCTCCAACAATTGCGCCCATACTTGTTCCGCCAATATAATCTATCCGAATTCCTGCTTTTTCAATTTCTTTTAAAACGCCAACATGAGCAAAACCTTTTGCACCACCGCCGCTTAACACTAAGCCAACTTTTGGCTGTTTTTTTTGTGAAAAAACAACTATTGATGTCATTAGAAATATAAAAAATAGCTTCCTCATTACGATTTATTGTTGAAATATTCGAATATTATTTTGGCTCTAGAAAAACCAACCTCAGATTCTAACTCTTGTAAGGTTGCACTTTTTACTCTTTTTGATGATTTAAATTTACGCAATAATGTTGTAATAGTTTGCTTACCAATACTAGGAATTTGTTCTAATTCAGATTGAATTGCACTTTTACTTCTTTTGTTTCTATGAAAAATAATCCCAAACCTGTGAGCTTCGTTTCTTAAAAACTGAATAATTTTTAAACTTTCAGATTTTTTATCCAAATACAACGGAACAGAATCTTCAGGATAATAAATTTCTTCTAATCTTTTTGCAATACCAATTATGGCAATTTTACCTCTCAAACCTAAAATATCTAAGCTCTTTAATGCCGACGATAATTGCCCTTTTCCACCATCAATAATTATCAGTTGTGGCAAAGATTCATTCTCTGCTAACAACCTTTTATAACGTCTAAAAACAACTTCTTCCATCGACGCAAAATCATCTGGTCCAACAACCGTCTTAATATTGTAATGTCTATATTCTTTTTTACTTGGTTTTCCGTTTCTAAAAACCACACAAGCAGCAACAGGGTGAGTTCCTTGAATATTAGAATTATCGAAACACTCAATATGTCTTGGCTCTTCTTTTAAACGTAAATCAGATTTCATTTGAGACATAATTCTTTTTGTATGTCTGTCTGGATCAACAATTTTCATTTGTTTAAATCTGTCTTGTCTAAAATACCTTGCGTTTCTTATTGATAAATCTACGATTCGTTTTTTATCCCCAGTTTTTGGAATGGTTACCTTTATATCATTCCCAACCTCAACAGCAAACGGAACATAAATTTCTTTTGATTGGGAATTAAATCGTTGACGAATTTCTATAATAGATAACTCTAATAAAGCTTTGTCTGTTTCGTCTAATTTTTTCTTGATTTCTGAGGTATGAGATTGAATGATTGACCCGTTTGCAATTTTAAAAAAGTTAACATAGCCAAAGCTTTCATCAGAAATTACAGAAAACACATCTACGTTATTAATACTTGGATTTACCACAGTAGATTTTGATTGATAATTGGCTAATTGCTCTAGTTTTACTTTTATTTTTTGTGCTTCTTCAAACTCCATTTTAGCAGCAAAGTCTTGCATTAATTCAGAAAATTTTTCTAAAGATTCTTTAAAGTTTCCTTTAATAATATTTCTGATTGCAGAAATATCAAATAGATAATTTTCCTCTGTTTGTAAACTTTCACAAGGCGCTTTACAATTGCCTAAATGATATTCTAAACAAACTTTATATTTTTTTGTCGCAATTTTTTCTTTGCTTAAATCGTACTTACAAGTTCGTAATCTATACAATTCTTTAATTAAATCTAATAGTGCTTTTGCGGTTCTAATAGAGGTATATGGCCCAAAATATTCTGAACCGTCTTTAACAACATTTCGAGTTAAAAAAACTCTAGGAAAACGTTCTTTTTTGATGCAAATCCAAGGATAGGTTTTATCATCTTTAAGCATCACATTGTATTTCGGTTGATACTTTTTTATCAGATTATTCTCTAACAATAATGCATCTGTTTCTGTATCTACAACAATGTGTTTGATGGCTACAATTTTATTTACTAAAACTCTAGTTTTACCATTTTCGTGATTTTTAGTAAAGTATGAAGCAACTCTTTTTTTTAGGTTTTTTGCTTTTCCAACATAGATAATAACATCGTTTATATCAAAATATTGATACACCCCAGGAGAATTTGGTAACGATTTAATTTGGATTTCTAAAGCATTAGACATGCTACGAAAATACGTCTTTTATGGCATATTTAAGTAGATGATTTTATGAAATTAAAAAGTTGATGTTGCTTATTTAGCTGTAAGTTTAGAATTGTCTTCTTTTTCTTTTTCTGGCGGAAATGCTTGCTTATTAAAGATAAACAGTAAAATAACACCAATGGTAATAAAAGAATCTGCTCCGTTAAAAATAGCGTTAAAAAACGTAAAACTTTTTCCTTCGTATATTGGAAAATAGAGCATATCTACTACTCTTCCATGAAATAATTCTCCGTACGGATTTTCAGCAAAAAGCGTTGCAGTTCCGTGAGCTGGAGCATCAAAAATAACACCATAAAACACAGAATCTATTATGTTCCCGAATGCTCCAGAAAGCACTAAAGCAATTGCTAAAACAACTACTGTTGGCGCATTTCTTTTAATGGTATTTCGAAGCCAATAAACAATACCAACTACAGCAACTACTCTAAATAATGTTAAAAATAATTTCCCTGCTTTACCACCAAATTCAAATCCCCAAGCCATTCCATTATTTTCGGTAAAATGAATTCTAAACCAATCGAAAACACGAACACTTTCTTGAATTTCAAAATTTGTTTTTATATAAATTTTACTTACTTGATCTATAAGCAAAGCTAAAAAAACAGTAATAATTGCAATGTGCTTTTTGGACATGAATAAAAAATTATACTTAAAAAAAGCTCCCAATCTTGGAAGCTTTTTTTGTTATTGTTTTCTTTTAGCTTCTATGCTAAGTGTAGCATGCGGAACTAATTTTAAGCGCTCTTTCTGAATTAATTTACCAGTTACTCTACAAACTCCGTATGTTTTATTTTCTATACGTAGTAACGCATTTTTTAAATCTCTAATAAATTTTTCTTGACGGATGGCTAATTGCACATTGGCTTCTTTTGCCATTGTATCTGCACCTCCATCAAAAGATTTAAATGACGGAGATGTATCATCTGTTCCGTTATCTGCATTATTTTTATATGAGCTTTCTAATAAAGCTAAATCTTCTTTTGCTCTTGTAATTTTCTTATCAATAATTTCTTTAAATTCTTGTAAGTCTTCATCTGAATATCTAACGATGTTGATTGACATTATTCTTACATTTTATTAATTAATATTCTGCTTTTGATGTTATCGAATTCAATTTCCGTCCCATCATTTAATGAATCCACAAAAACCATTTCTTGGGTTAGTGTTTCACTCATAATATACTCTTTATTTTCTTCAACAGAAGCTTCTAAGTTTTCAAAATTCAAAACTGTCAACTTAATTTTATCTGTTACTTCTAAACCTGAATCTTTACGTAAATTCTGAATTCGGTTTACCAGTTCTCTAGCAATTCCTTCTTTGCGTAAATCAGCTGAAATGGTAACATCTAAAGCAACCGTTAATCCTTGTGAATTTGCAACTAACCAACCTTCAATATCTTTAGATGAAATTTCTACATCTGAGATTTCCAAATGTATCAATTTTTCGTCAATTTTTATAGAAAGTTCTCCATCTTTTTCGATGTTGATGATATCTTCTTGGCTAAAGTTTTGAATTGCATTAGAAATAGATTTCATATCGCGTCCAAATTTAGGCCCAAGGGTTTTAAAATTTGGTTTTATTTGCTTCACTAAAACACCTGAAGCATCGTCTAACAACTCTATTTCTTTTACGTTTACCTCATGTTTTATCAACTCAGAAACTGCTAAAATTTCTTTTTTTTGTTGCGCATCTAAAACCGGAATCATAATTTTTTGTAGCGGCTGACGGACTTTTATTTTTTCTTTTGCTCTTAACGACAAGACTAAAGATGAAATAGTTTGTGCATTTTCCATTTTACGTTCTAAAGAAGCATCAATAAATGATTCATTAAATGTTGGAAATTCTGCTAAATGCACAGATTCAAAACTCTCTTTTTGGGTTGCATTTATTAAATCCGTATACAGTCTATCCATAAAAAATGGTGCAACTGGCGCACTTAATTTTGCTACCGTTAACATACATGTATATAATGTTTGATACGCAGAAACTTTATCTTGCTGATAATCTCCTTTCCAAAAACGTCTTCTACATAGTCTTACGTACCAGTTACTTAAGTATTCTTGAACAAAGTCAGAAATTGCTCTTGTAGCTTTTGTTGGTTCGTAATCACCGTAATATTCATCTACCTTTTTTGTAAGTGAATGTAACTCGGATAAAATCCAACGATCAATTTCTGGTCGTTCGTTTAACGGAACATCAGCTTCTTCATACGTGAAATTATCAATATTTGCATACAAAGTAAAAAACGAATACGTGTTGTACAATGTTCCAAAGAACTTACGACGAACCTCTGCAATTCCTTCTAAATCAAATTTTAAGTTGTCCCATGGATTTGCGTTACTAATCATGTACCAACGCGTTGCATCTGCACCATACGTTTTTAAGGTTTCAAAAGGATCAGTTGCATTTCCTAAACGTTTCGACATTTTCTGTCCGTTTTTATCCAACACCAAACCATTAGAAACTACATTTTTATACGCAACAGAATCAAAAACCATTGTTCCGATTGCATGTAATGTATAAAACCAGCCTCTTGTTTGATCAACTCCTTCAGCGATAAAATCTGCCGGATAAAACTCTTTATTATCAATTAATTCTTTGTTTTCAAACGGATAATGCCATTGTGCATAAGGCATTGAGCCAGAATCAAACCAAACATCAATCAAATCATTTTCGCGTTTCATTGGTTTCCCTGATGCAGAAACTAGTATAATTTTGTCAACTACATTTTTATGTAAGTCGATTTTATCATAATTTTCTTCTGACATATTACCAACTTCAAAACTTTGGTAAATATCAGCCTTCATAAATCCTAACTCAACGGCACGTTGCATTTCAGATTTTAATTCTTTAACAGAACCAATAAGAATTTCTTCTTTTCCGTCTTCTGTTCTCCAAATTGGCAATGGAATTCCCCAAAAACGAGAACGAGATAAGTTCCAATCATTAGCATTTTTTAACCAGTTTCCAAAACGACCTGTTCCAGTTGATTCTGGTTTCCAGTTAATCGTTTTGTTCAATTCATGCATTCTATCTTTTACATCGGTAACCTTGATAAACCAAGAATCTAACGGATAATACAATATAGGTTTGTCTGTTCTCCAACAATTTGGATAACTGTGCACATATTTTTCAACCTTAAAAGCTTTGTTTTCTATTTTTAGTTTGATGGCTAACTCTACATCTACAGATTTTTCTGGTGCTTCGCCATCATTGTAATATTCGTTCTTAACATATTTACCCGCAAACTCGCCCAATTCTGGTCTAAATTTTCCTTGTAAATCTACTAACGGAACTGGATTCCCATTATCGTCTAATACTAATAAAGGCGGAATTTCTGGCTTTGCTTGTTTAGCAACCATTGCATCATCTGCTCCGAATGTTGGTGATGTATGTACAATTCCGGTTCCATCTTCTATCGTTACAAAATCTCCTGAAATGACTCTAAATGCATTTTCTGCATTTTCATACGGCAGCGCATATTTTAATAATTGTTCGTATTTAATTCCAACTAAATCAGCTCCTTTAAATTCGTTTAATACCAAAAACGGAATTTGCTTATCGTCTTTATTATAATTTGCTAATTCAGCTGCATCTTCAACTTTATTAAACTTCTTGCCTGCAAATTGTTTTCCAACTAAATTTTTAGCCAACACCACTTTTGTAGGCTCAAATGTATATTGATTAAAAGTGTCAACTAAAACATAATCAATCTTTAAACCAACAGTTAAAGCAGTGTTACTTGGCAACGTCCAAGGAGTTGTGGTCCAAGCTAAAAAATGCACATCACCATCAACTTGTAAAAACTCTGGCAATGTTTCTTTTATCGTTTTAAACTGAGCAACAACAGTTGTATCAGTAACATCTTGATAGGTTCCAGGTTGATTTAGTTCATGAGAACTTAATCCTGTTCCTGCTTTTGGAGAATAAGGCTGAATTGTATAGCCTTTATACATCAATTTCTTGTTGTAAATTTGCTTTAGCAGCCACCAAACAGATTCCATGTATTTTGATTTATACGTAACATATGGATCTTCCATATCTACCCAATAACCAATTTTACGCGTCATATCATTCCAAATATCAGTATAACGCATTACTGCTTTTTTACACGCTTCGTTGTATTCTTCTACAGAAATTTTGGTTCCAATATCTTCTTTGGTAATTCCCAATTCTTTTTCTACACCTAATTCAACCGGCAAACCGTGAGTATCCCAACCAGCTTTTCGCTTAACTTGAAAACCTTTCATGGTTTTATAACGCGGAAAAATATCTTTAATAGCACGCGCTAAAACGTGATGAACTCCTGGCAAACCGTTTGCCGAAGGTGGTCCTTCAAAAAACACAAATGGTTCGTTTCCTTCACGTGATGTGATACTCTTTTCGAAGATGTTATTCTCTTCCCAAGATTGTAAGATTTCGTCTGCAACTTTTGGTAAGTCAAGTCCTTTATATTCAGCAAATTTTGCGCTCATTATTTTGTGCTCTTTATTCGAAGTGCGAAATTAAGGTTTTTCTTGTAATTTTTGATAATTGAAAAGGCTAAAAGTTATCTGTTACAAGATTGATTGTCTGAAAGTTTGAAAATTGTATTGCTTCAAAGGCTCAAAGAAGCAGAGTTATAAAGGTACAAAGGCTCAGAGTTGCAAACTGCTACTGAATACTGATAACTGATAACTGATAACTGAAAATGGTTACTAATTTATTCCACGTTCGTTTTTAATTTTCTCGTAAGCATTCTGAATTTGTAAAAATTTTTCTTTCGCTCCTTTGATGTGTTCTGGGCCTAAGTCTTGTAATTTATCTGGATGATACTTTTTCGCCATCTTTCTATAGGCTTTTTTAAGACCATCATCTGTTGCCGATTTTGTAATTTCTAATATTTTATAAGCAGCATCTGAATCATCATAAAACATCGCTTTAATAGATTCATAATCGTGTTGACTGATGTTTAAATAACCTGCAATCTTTCTGATTTCTTCAACTTCTGAAGGGGTAACAAACTGATCTGCTTTTGCAATTCCGAATAAAAAATGCAGCAATTGTAATCTTGATGCATGTGGCATATGTTGGCGTATCTGTGCACAAACTTGATGTGAAGAAACTTCTTTTTTAATAATACCTCCAAATAATTTAAAGGCATGGTTTGCTCGTTCTTTTCCATACATTCCAACAAACTGAGAGCGTACAAAATCTAATTCTCGTTGATCTACTTTTCCGTCTGCTTTTATAACTACTGATGCTAAAATCAATAAACTAATTTCAAAATCTCCAGATTGTGTGTTTCCAGAAGTTCTTCCAGATTGACTTTCTTGAAATTCTTTTAAGATATCATCTTTAGAAAAGCCATCCACAAAACTTCCAACTGCAAACCCAATAATACTTCCAATCGGTCCTCCCAACGTAAACCCTAATCCTGCACCTAACCATTTGGTAAAATTTCCCATTCAATTATCATTTTAAAAGTTTCAAAGATACATATAATTGCAATGTATAAAAGTTAACACGATGTTAGTTTCCGTTTGTTTTGTTTCCTAATTTTTATCTGTATCTTTGTAGCTTAAAATTTATAGATTATGTACCCAGAAGAATTAGTAAAACCAATGCGCGATGAATTAATAAACGCTGGTTTTAACGCTTTATATACGGCTGAAGATGTTGATAACGCTTTAGCAAAAGAAGGAACAACGTTGGTGATGGTAAATTCTGTTTGTGGTTGTGCTGCCGGAACAGCAAGACCAGGAGCAATTGCTTCTTTAGGAGCCGATAAAGTTCCTACAAACTTAACAACTGTTTTTGCAGGTGTAGAAAAAGAATCTACCCAAAAAGCAAGAGAACATATGATTCCTTTTCCTCCATCTTCTCCAGCAATTGCATTGTTTAAAGATGGAAATTTAGTGCACATGTTAGAGCGTCATCATATTGAAGGAAGATCTGCACAAATGATTGCACAAAATTTAGCGCAAGCTTACGAAGAGTTTTGTTAGTCTAATTTAGATTGATAGACTTTTAGATAAAAAGATTATTTGATAAAAAACCACGTTTATGAACGTGGTTTTTTTATTTTTATCCGATGAACAAACCACAAATTATAGAAAACACCATTGCTTTTGTAAAAGAAACATTGAAAGACGCTGAAGGCGGACATGATTGGTTTCACATAGAACGTGTTTATAAAAATGCTTTATTGATTTCAAAAAATGAAAAGGTTGATGCATTTATTGTTTCTTTAGGTGCTTTGTTGCACGATATTGCTGATGCAAAATTTTATAATGGTGATGAAACTATTGGTCCTAAAATAGCTCGTGAATTTTTAGAGAATCAACAAGTTGATGAAGATACAATTGTGCATATAGAAAATATTATCAATTATATTTCTTTTAAAACTTCATTTTCTAGTGATGGTACATTTACCTCTCCAGAGTTAGATGTTATTCAAGATGCCGATCGATTAGATGCTATTGGAGCTATCGGAATTGCACGTTGTTTTAATTATGGCGGATTTAAAAATAGAACATTATACGATCCAGAAATTACGCCAAATTTGAATATGACGAAAGAGGAATATAAAAATTCTGACTCGCCAACAATTAATCATTTTTATGAAAAATTATTGTTGCTAAAAAATAAAATGAATACAAAAACTGGTCGGCAAATTGCTGCTGATAGACATGTTTATATGGAACAGTTTTTAGAACAATTTTATGCTGAATGGAATGGGATAAAATAAGTTATTCTTTGTCATTCCTGCGAAAGCAGGAATCCACAGAAAATAATTTGTTATTCTTAAAATAATCGACTTAACATTCCCTGTCTAAAAAAAAATAGATTCCTGCCTTCGCAGGAATGACACCAGTTCAATTTTTTAAGATTCTATTCCCCTGGAAAATCTGCTCTTCTTTTTTCTAAAAA
>JBLHOD010000035.1:0-9232 GCA_047622545.1 Polaribacter sp.
TTTTCTAATAATGTTACGCCTAATTCTTGTGCTTTTTTGATAATTAAATGATCAAAAGCATCACGCATAATCATAGAAATTACAGGTTTGTCTCTTTTTGATTTGAAATGCAATTTTGTACCAAAATATGTGTCAACTTCAAAAAATTCTCTTTCTATTACTTCAGAAATATCAAAAGGCATATTTTTTCTTCCTCTAAACACAAAACCACCACCACAAGTTTTATAACGCGGTAATGTTTCCTTTTCAATAATTACTGTAGAGATTCCTTTTTTTGCTAAGTAAAATGAGGTTGATGCTCCAGAAGGACCACTTCCAATAATGGCAACGTCAAAATGTTTCATTCAAAATAAATTTATGCGAATATAAAGAATCTTACCAATTTATTCTAGCAAGAATAGGAAAGTGATCAGAGAATTTCTCATCAAAAGTTTTAAACTGATTTATTTCTATATCTGTACTTGTTAAGATAAAATCAATTCGCATTGGAAAAGAATAGTTAAACGTTTTTCCGAATCCGTTACCAGCTTCAATAAATGCATCTTTTTTATCAGATTTAATTTTTCGATACACCCAAGAAAATGGGGTATTATTAAAATCGCCTAAAATTATTTTTTTGCCTTTCCAATCTTGTTCATGTGCTAAAAATTGTTCTGTTTGTATGGCCTGTCTTTTAAAAGTAGTTTGTAATCTGCCCAATAACTTCTGATTATCTTCTTCACCAAAATACTCTTTATCTGGGTTGATTTTTAAGGATTCTAAATGCATATTATAAACTCTTAAGGTATCATCATTTTTAATTATATCAGTAAAAATAATATTATTAGCACTGTTTTTAAAATCTAATGAACCTGAATTGATAATTTTATATTTTGAATATATGGCCAAGCCAAATTTACTTTTTTTATTTTTTATTTTTATAAACTGATAAGGATATGAAAAACTAATTTCTGGAGACTGATAAAACTCTTGTAGCACTAAAATATCTGGAGATTTTTCAGAAATAAAGTCAAAAGTTTTTTGAGCAAGTTCGGTGTCAGAACTCCACTTGTAATAGTTAAACATTCTCACATTATAACTCATTACTTTTAACTCATCATTTTGAACTTCTTTAATATCAGAAAACTCGTAAATTGGAGAAGAGGTAAACCAACCAATTATCAATACAATTGCAGATAAAACGATTTCTTTTTTTAATTTTAGAAGCCAATAAATGAAAAACAGAAAATTTACAATAAATAAAATTGGCACAAAAAGACTAATCACTGCGAATACAGAAAATGATTTTGGAGAAATATAAGGTAAAAGGTAAGACAGCAGTAATAATGCAGCGAATAAGGAATTCAGTAGAAAGATGAATTTATCAAACAGCGATTTTTTTTTCATCTATTATTTTCCTTGTTTAAATAAAAAATCTTTTTCTTCTTTTGATAAGGTGTCATAACCAGATTTACTTATTTTATCTAAAATTTGATTTATCTTTTCTTGTTTATAAGTAGTATTCGCTTGTTTTTTTGAAGCTGATTTTTTCGACTTGTAAACTGTTTTTAAGGGGCTAGTTTTTATAGAAAACAAGCTTTTTATTTTACTCCAAATTGCTGTTTCTGTATTGCTTGCTTGACTTACATAAAAGAATCCAAATAAAGCTCCCCCAATATGAGCCAATCTTCCTCCAGCATTTCCGGCAGGAATTTGAATAACATCTAACGCAACCCAAATAACTGCTAAATGCCACAGTTTTACAAATCCGATTAAAGGAATTTTAAATTGGTAATTCGGAATGTATGTTGCGAGTCCAATAAAAATTGCAGAAACTCCCGCAGAAGCACCAAGTAAATAGCTATTAGAAACATCATTCGCAAAAACTGGAAATAAATTATAACTTAATAGAAAAACAATTCCGCCAAATAAAGTTCCTAAAATGTAAAAAGAAATAAATTGTTTTGAAGTAAAGTAATTGACAAATAAATTACCAATAAAATACAGCGAAATTAGATTCATTAAAATGTGTATAAAATTTACATGCACAAAACCATAGGTAATAATGGTCCAAGGCTTTGTAATAAATCCTTCAAAAGTTGCAGGTAAAATAAACCAGTTTGCAATTGAGCTGGTAGATTGAAAAAGAAAACCTAATGTATTTAGGATAAATATCAACGCAAAAACGGCAACATTGATAGATATAAGTTTTTCTACAATATTAGCGTATTTGAATTTGGCTTGTAAATTTTTTAGTAGACTCATTAATGCATTTTAAATTGATTCTTTTTCCAATACCAGGCGATGATAAATCCAATTATTGCTCCGCCAATATGAGCAAAATGCGCAACATTTCCTATAGAATATTTTGTGACTCCAAAGAATAAATCCCCTAATAACATTACAGGAATAAAATATTTTGCTGCAATTGGAACAGGGAAAAATATCAAAGCTAATTTTGCATTTGGGAACGTCATTCCAAAGGCAACTAAAATTCCGTAAACGGCTCCAGAAGCTCCAACTGCTGGCGTATGATATAAACTATAAAACTGACTCATTTCTTTATTACTTAAAGAAATAAGAGCATCATTATATTTTCCGGTATCTAAAATTGCTTGTATATCTGAGCTAGAAACACCCATATTTAGGAGTTGTTCATAAACGCCATTAAACTGATAATAATTAACCAGCGTATAAATAATTCCGGCACCTAATCCAGCAGAAAAGTAGAAAAACAAGAATTTATTCCGTCCCCATATTTGTTCTAACGGAGTTCCGAATGCCCACAATGCATACATGTTAAATGCAATGTGCATAAAACTTCCGTGCATAAACATATGAGTTACATACTGCCAAAGCCCAAAGTTTTCGTTTTTAGGAAAATACAATGCAAAGTATTGAGCAATATCTAATTGCATCAATTGCGGAACTGCAAAAAAGATGACGTTAATTATAATTAAATGCTTTATTGCTTCTGTAATTTTACCCATTTTTATATTTTTTAATGACTATTAAAAATAGCATCAATCTCTTTTATTGTTAATGTTTTAAACGTTGCTTTTCCTGACGGTGCAGCAGATGGTTCTTTACACGAAAATAAATCGTGTACTAAGTTTTCTTGTTCTTTACTAGATAACGTTGTTCCGGTTTTTATAGCCAATGATTTAGCAAAAGATTTTGCCATCACATCAAAATGACTATAACTAGATTCTGGAACCTCAATTTTCATGTCTTCTAATAATTGCTCTAATAATAATGCAATTTTACTTTCGGTAATTGAAGTCGGAATTCCTTTAATAACAACAGCTTCTTTAGAAATAGATTCAAATAAAAAGCCTGTATTTTCTAGATCAGCTTTCATTGTTTCTATCATTTCGATATCTGCTTTAGAAAAAGAAATATGTACAGGAAACAATAATTGTTGACTCATAGCTTCGTTTACCGTAATGCTTTCTAAAAAAGCTTCATACAAGATACGTTGATGTGCTAAATTTTGATTGATTAAAACCATTCCAGATTTTATAGAACTTAACAGATATTTTTTCTGAATCTGAAACGTTTTTCTTGTTTCTGCTGTTTCTTCTTGATTAAAAAGTTCTTCTTGAGTTTCAGTTTGTTCAACATCAATTCCTGAAGAATCCCAACGATCACTATTTCTGTTATAAGGAAAACGAATTTCTTTTTCTGTATTGTCTGTTTTAAAAGGATTAAAATTAGGATCAACCGTAATCTTCGGAGTAGAGCCAGATGTTTTTGTATTGAATTTATACGGCGTATCTAACGCGCTATCTCTATTGAAATCTAATACAGGCGCAACATTATATTGTCCTAAACTATGTTTTACAGTTGCTCTTAAAATAGCGTAAATATCTTTTTCGTTATCAAACTTAATCTCCGTTTTTGTTGGATGAATATTGATATCGATACTACTTGTTGGAACTTTTAAATATAAAAAATACGATGGATGAGATCCTTTTTCTAATAAACCCTCAAAAGCATTTATAACAGCGTGATTTAAATACGAATTTTTTATAAAACGATCGTTTACAAAAAAGAATTGTTCGCCTCTCTTTTTCTTTGAAAATTCTGGTTTTGCAACAAAACCTATGATTGAAATTAGGTCAGTTTTTTCATCAATCGGAACTAGTTTCTCATTCATTTTTGCTCCAAAAACTGCTACAATTCTCTTTCTAAGATTGCTTTCTTTTAAGTGATATACCTCATTACCATTATGATGTAATAAAAAAGAAATTGATGGGTGCGCTAACGCAACTCGCTGAAATTCGTCTATAATATGACGCGTTTCAATGGTGTCTGATTTTAAAAAATTCCGTCTTGCAGGAATGTTAAAAAATAAATTTTTAACAGAAACACTACTTCCTTTACTTGTAGAAACAACTTCTTGTAATGTAATTTTACTTCCTTCAATTTTTATATGTGTTCCTAATTGTTCGTTTTCTTGTTTTGTTTTTAATTCAACATGAGCAATAGCAGCAATAGAAGCTAAGGCTTCTCCCCGAAATCCTTTTGTGTTGATGTTAAATAAATCCTGTGCATCTTTAATTTTAGAAGTTGCGTGGCGTTCAAAAGACAAACGAGCATCTGTTGGGCTCATTCCTTTTCCGTCATCAATTACTTGAATTAGCGTTTTGCCAGCGTCTTTTAATAACAATGTTATAGAAGTTGCACCAGCATCAATGGCATTTTCTAGCAATTCTTTTACTACAGAAGCTGGTCTTTGAACAACTTCTCCTGCAGCAATTTGATTGGCAACATGATCTGGTAATAATTGAATAATATCTGACATCTAATTATCCTAAAAAGATAGATAAATCAAAATCTATGATGTATAAAAATATAAGAGTTAGAATAGCAATAATTGTTATTAGGGTTTTATTTACGCCTTTTCCTTTGGATTCTTTTAATTCATCCCATGCACTAACAAACTTCGTTTTCAACCCCTTGTTATTGCCAACAGTAGATCTAAATTGATCAAACCTATTTTTAATTTCATAAGGATTTCCTTCTCCTTCATAAAATCTAGGTTTGTAGTCGAATTTTTTATTTGTGCGTTTTATAAATCCCATAATTAGTGTAATGAATTAAGATTATTGATTTTTCTATAACAAAAATCAAACCAACGTAAGCTTATAAGTCAAATTTACAGAATAAAAAAGAAGTGGTCAAGTAATGTTAAAAATATCCTGTTAAAACTGTCTTAATGCTGCCATTTTTACTGCAGCAACAGCACACTCAATTCCTTTGTTTCCAAATTTACCGCCAGATCTATCAATAGACTGTTGTTTGGTGTTGTCTGTAAGCACACAAAAGATAACAGGAATATCATATTTAATATTCAAATCTATAACACCTTGAGTAACTCCTTCACAGACAAAATCGAAATGTTTTGTTTCTCCTTGAATTACATTTCCAACAGCAATAATAGCATCAACATTTTGTGATTCTATCATTTTTTTACAGCCGTACACTAATTCAAAACTTCCAGGAACATCCCAAGAAATAATATTCCTTTCTTCTGCACCACAATCAATCAGCGTTTGGATGGCTCCTTTTTGAAGATTTCTTGTAATATCTGGATTCCATTCAGAAACAACAATCCCAAATCGAAAAGGTTTCGCATTTGGGATTGTTGCTTTATCGTAATATGATAAATTAGTTGTAGCCATGAAGCTTAGTTTTTAGCAGCAAATTCTGCGCTACTTATATATTTGTCTATATCTCCAGCTTGAAAAGAAGTTGGAAAATCAGATTTTATTTTTTTAAACAACGTTAATGCTTTACTATAATTTTTTAAATTCATTGATAGCTGTCCAGCTTTAAATAAAAATAAAGGAGTTGTATAGTTGTTCTCTTTTTTTGTTGCTTTTACATAATAATCTACTGCATCATCATATTGGTTGATGTCAGCAAAAGCATCTCCAATTGCTCCTAAAGCAACAGGTCCAATTCCTAAATCATCCGAAGAGAATTTACTTAAATGCTCAACAGCTTTATCGTATTGTTTTAATTTTAAATAAGAAAGACCAGCATAATAATTTGCTAAGTTTCCTGCAGAAGTACCACTATATGTATTTGCAATATCTACAAAACCATATTTCCCATCCGCTCCGTCTAAACCTAAGTTTAATAAAGAATCTAAACCAACAGAACCAGTATTTGCTTCGTTAAAGTGTTTTCTTGGAAAAGATAATTCATTTGCAGCTTCTTTTTCAGTTGGTTCAATAACATATTTACTGTACCCTAAATACCCTAAAATCACAACAGCTACAAGCACTAAGCTATAAAATAATGGTTTACTATTTTTTTGTATCCATTGCTCAGATTTCGATGCAGTTTCATCTAACGTATTAAATACTCCTGCAGTTGTACTTTGCTCTTGAGCTTGTTCTCTATTGTCTTTTGGTTTTGATCCTCTCTTCTTGTATGTTGCCATGATTCGCTAAAAAATTAGTAGGGGCAAAAATAGTTTATTTAATTGGATTTTAAAAACAGATAATTCGCTAAATTTTCAATAATTTGCAATTTCTTACTTAAGATAAAAAAGACACATGTATTTACAGAAAATTTCTTTAGTCAATTTTAAAAATATTTCTTTCCAAACATTTGATTTTCAGGAAAAAATAAATTGCTTTGTGGGTAATAATGGCGTTGGTAAAACCAATGTTTTAGATGCTATTTACTATTTGTCTTTTGCAAAAAGTTACTTTAATCCGGTTGCATTGCAGAATATTAGGCACGGAGAAGATTTTTTTATGATAGAAGGGAGCTATATTTTAGGAGAAAGAGACGAGAAAATTGTTTGTAGTTTAAAAAAAGGGCAGAAAAAAATTCTGAAAAGAAACGACAAAGCATACGAGAAATTCTCTGAACATATTGGACAATTACCGTTGGTAATTATTTCTCCTACTGATAGAGATTTAATAGTTGAAGGAAGTGAAACCAGAAGAAAATTTATAGATGGTGTTATTTCTCAACAAGACAAAGAATATTTGCAAAACTTAATTCAGTATAATAAAGTTGTAAGTCAGCGCAATGCATTGTTAAAGTACTTTGCAGCCAATAGAACTTTTGATGCCTTAAATTTAAAAATTTATGACGAGCAATTAATTTTATTTGGAACCATAATTTATAATAAAAGAAAAGAGTTTTTAGAGCGATTTGTGCCTATCTTTAATGAAAAGTATCAAACCATTTCTGAAAACAAAGAAGCTGTTAATCTGGTGTACAAAAGTCAATTGCAAACCATGTCTTTTGAAAAGCTATTAACACAAAACTTAGAAAGAGATAAGATTTTACAATATACTTCAGTCGGAATTCATAAAGACGATTTAAGTTTTGAAATAGATAATTATCCAATTAAGAAGTTTGGTTCTCAAGGACAACAGAAATCGTATTTAATAGCATTAAAGTTGGCGCAGTTTCAATTTATTAAAGAACAATCATCTGTAGTTCCTATTTTGTTATTAGACGATGTTTTTGATAAATTAGATGAGCATCGTGTTTCACAAATTATTGAATTGGTAAATAAGGACGAATTTGGGCAAATATTTATTACCGATACACACGCGGAAAGAACGGAAGAAGTAATTAAAAGGAGTAATAAGCCCTATCAGATTTTTAAGTTAGAAAGTTGAAAAGTGACAAAGTTTCACAGTTTTAAAGAGGCTAACAAAGTAAAAATGTTTATTATTAATACTTAATACTTAATACCTAATACCTATCACATGTCAAAAAGAGAAAACGAAGCTTTTACTGTAAAAGATTTAATGGGTTCTTTTATCAAAGAAAATAACCTTACTAAAGGAATGCAAAAATTGAAGATAGAAGAAGTTTGGGCAAAAATAATGGGACAAGGAGTTGTTTCTTATACTGAGAAAGTGCAGTTGCAAAATAAAACCTTAGTGGTTTCATTGTCTTCTTCTGTATTACGTGAAGAATTGAGCTATGGAAAAGAGAAAATGATAAAAATGATGAATGAAGAAATGGGTGAGGAGTTGATCTCTAAAATCATGCTTGTTTAATTCAGTTAACAGTTTTCAGTTGCAGTAATAACAGAAAGAGATAGAGTATAAAAAGTTAAGAAATTTGTTATTTAGCTGTTTTTTTTTGAATTTATAACATCTCAAATTTATGCTATTAGCAAATTAGATTAAATAAAAAAACTCAATGCAGTACTGAAATAAATTCAGCATAAAATGCATCGAGTTTTTTGTTTAGTTAAGCGTTTATTAAGATATTTCCTTAAAACAGTTCTCTTCCTGAAAAGTGAAAAGCTCCTTCAATAGCAGCATTTTCATCAGAATCTGAACCATGTACAGCATTTTCTCCAATAGAAGTTGCATATAATTTTCTGATTGTTCCTTCTGCAGCTTCAGCTGGATTTGTAGCACCGATTAATGCTCTAAAATCTTCAACTGCGTTGTCTTTTTCTAAGATTGCAGCTATAACTGGTCCACGTGTCATAAATTCTACTAATTCACCAAAAAATGGACGTTCGTTATGCACAGCATAAAAAGCTTCTGCATCTCTATTGGTCATATGAGTTAATTTCAATGCAACAATTCTAAATCCTGCTGCGTTAATTTTTTCTAAGATTGCTCCGATGTGTCCGTTTTCAACTCCATCAGGCTTAATCATTGTAAATGTTCTATTTGTTGCCATCTCTAATTTTAAAAATTTTGTGCAAAAATACTCTTTTATCTGTTAACTGCAAGTTAATTATAACTTTGGATATGTTCTTGCTGTAAAATGTTGTCTTTTCCTCGCATTTGCATGGTAATTTTATTTGCTTTAAAATCAAATTTTAAAATTCCGAAACTTAATTCTGGAACTACTTTTCCAATTCTGTCTGGATTTTCTTCACCTTTAAAACCAGTATAAGAATGTGTTAATCCACTTGATGTAAAATCTACTAAAGGATATTTTAAGCCTTCTATTTTTGTTTTAGAAAATTCAGAAATATGTCTATCTCCTGATAAAATTAAAACTCCTTTTGCATTTGAAGATTTAATAATACTTTTCATTTTATCTACTTCGTGCGGAAAAGTTCCCCAAGATTCAAAGCCGTGTTTGTATGATAAAAATTGAACACTACTTACAATAACATTAAAATCTGCTTTTGAATTTGATATTTCGTTTTGAAACCATTGCCATTGTTGTTTTCCTAGCATTGTTCCTTCTCCATATTTATTCGGTTGATATCTTTTGTTTTCGTCTTCAGAAATGGTTAATC
>JBLHOD010000036.1:0-8878 GCA_047622545.1 Polaribacter sp.
GCATCAAAAGAACATGCTATTTTTAAACAAACTGATGCAGATGTAACATCTTTTGATGGCGGTTATGGTTCTGCATATTTAGCAAAAATGGTGGGTCAAAAAAGAGCAAGAGAGATTTTCTTTTTAGGAAGAAATTATTCTGCGCAAGAAGCGTATGAAATGGGAATGGTAAATGCTGTAATTCCTCATGATGAATTAGAAGATACTGCTTTTGAATGGGCGCAAGAAATTTTAGAAAAATCTCCAACATCTATAAAAATGCTGAAATTTGCAATGAATTTAACGGATGACGGAATGGTTGGGCAACAAGTTTTTGCTGGTGAAGCAACGCGTTTGGCTTATATGACTGATGAAGCAAAAGAAGGAAGAGATGCTTTTCTTGAAAAAAGAAAACCAAATTTCCCTAAAAAATGGATTCCATAGGTTTCGGTTAACAGTTGTCAGTTCGAGTGAATTTATGAAGAATGAATAAATTTGTGTCGAGAACATTTATTTTAATCAGTTAATAATTGTGATTACGAGGAAGTATGACGAAGTAATCTCATCAAAAATATTGCTTCACTTTGTTCGCAATGATCTTTTAATAATATAAGAATGAAAATAATTTGTATTGGGCGTAATTACGCCAAACATATCGAAGAATTAGCAAATGAAAAACCAGATAATCCGGTTGTTTTTCTAAAGCCAGATTCGGCAATTTTACCAAAAAAAAATCCTTTTTTCATTCCGTCTTTTTCTAATGATGTACATTATGAAGTTGAGGTTTTGATAAAAATTAATAAAGTTGGTAAACATATCGAGTCAAAATTCGCACATAAATATTACGATGAAATTGGTCTAGGAATCGATTTTACGGCAAGAGATATTCAGCAACAATGTAAAGAAAAAGGATTGCCTTGGGAAAAAGCAAAAGCATTTGACGGAAGTGCTGTTATTGGGGAGTTTTATCCGAAAGAAGAATTTGATTTAGAAAATTTGAAATTTCAACTGTTAAAAAACGACGAAGTTGTTCAAAACGGAAATACAAATGCAATGTTGTGGAAAACAGACGAATTAATTTCTTATGTTTCTCAATTTTTTACCTTAAAAAAAGGAGATATTATTTTTACGGGAACTCCAGCAGGTGTTGGTAAGGTTGTAGAAAATGATGTTTTAACTGGAACTATTGAAGGAGAGCAAGCTTTTCAGATTAGAGTGAAGTAAAATCAGTTATCAGTTCGAGTGAACTGATGAATAATGAATAAATTGTATCTGCCTGCGGCAGGCAGGTCGAGAATATTTAAATAAAATAAAGAAATTGCAAAGAAGCAATGTCAAACTTTGTAACTCTAAAACTTTGCTAATTTGAGACTTAAAAGAACATGAACGCAGAAATCATTACCATTGGAGACGAAATTCTCATAGGTCAAATTGTAGACACCAATTCGCAATGGATTGGAATTGAATTGAATAAAATTGGAGTATCAGTATATCAAATTACTTCTATTCAGGATGATGAACAACATATTTTAAATGCTCTAAAAGAGGCGCAAGAGCGAGTAGATATTGTTATTATTACTGGTGGTTTAGGTCCAACTAAAGACGATATTACGAAGAAAACAATTGCAGAATTTTTTAATGATACTGAACTTATAGAATATCCAGAAGTTATTGAACATATTAAAGCATTGTTCAAAAAAATAAATCATCCGTTTAGAGAAATTCAAAAACATCAGGCGCAAATCCCCTCAAAAGCAACCTATTTAAAAAACCCATACGGTACAGCACCAGGAATGTGGTTTTACGAGAATGATACTGTCTTTGTATCGTTGCCTGGAGTCCCATATGAAATGAAGGGTCTAATGAAGTTGGAGGTTTTGCCTAGAATTCATAAGGAATTTCAGTTGCCATTTATCAGTCATAAAACAATTATGACCTATGGTCAAGGAGAAAGTATTATTGCAGAACGAATTGAGGATTTTGAAAATGCGTTGCCAAAACATATCAAACTGGCTTATTTACCATCTTTCGGAAAAGTAAGATTGCGTTTATCTGGGAAAGGAAATGATAAAGAGACTTTAGAAAAAGAATTGCAAGACAAAGTTTCTGAAATTCAACATTTAATTTCTGATGTAATTGTAGGTTTAGAGGATGGTTCTTCAATTGAAAAAAGAGTAGGAGAGTTGTTAACTGAGCAACAAAAAACGTTGGCAACAGCAGAAAGTTTAACAGGTGGAAGTATTGCTACTAGTTTGGTTTCGGTTCCTGGAGCATCAGCATATTTTAAAGGCAGTTTTGTGGTGTATTCTGCAGAAGCTAAAAAAAGGATGTTAGGTGTTTCTGAGGATATAATAAAAACGTTTACCATAGTAAGTAAAGAGGTAGCAGAAGAAATGGCAATTGCAGCAAGAGAAAAATTAAACACAGATTATGCAATTGCAGTAACAGGAAATGCAGGTCCAACAACAGATGAAACTGATAAAACAGTTGGTGTAGTTTTTATTGCATTGGCAACAAAAACAACCGTTATTGTAGAAGAATTTAACTTCGGTCAACCAAGAGAAAAAGTAATAAATAGAACCGTAAATAAATCATTAGAAATTTTACAAAAAGAAATAATAAAAAATAGTTGAAATTGTTTTGTGGTATGTGTAAAAATTACTTAAATTTGCACCTCGTTTAGAAATAACACTAAAAACTGTCAGAAGATGTCTAGAGTTTGTGAACTTACAGGAAAAAAAGCAATGGTTGGAAACAATGTTTCTCACGCATTAAATAGAACCAAAAGAAAATTTGACGCGAACCTTATGGTAAAGCGTTTTTATATTCCAGAAGAAGATAAATGGATTACATTAAAAATTTCTGCTTCTGCTTTAAAAAATATTAATAGAAAAGGAATCTCAGCTGTTTTAAAAGAAGCTAGAGCTAAAGGATTTTTAACAAAATAATCCAACCCTAAAAAAGCAAACCAAGATGGCAAAAAGAGGAAATAGAGTTCAAGTAATTTTAGAGTGTACAGAGCATAAAGCTTCTGGAGAAAGAGGTACTTCTAGATATATTACAACTAAGAATAAGAAAAACACTCCTGATAGATTAGAGGTTAAGAAATTTAACCCAATCTTAAAGAAGATGACAGTTCATAAAGAAATTAAATAATTAGAGTTTTACGAAAGTAAAAGTCAAATAACACGAATAAGTTATGGCAAAGAAATCAGTAGCATCGTTACAGACAGGGTCGAAAAGATTATCAAAAGCGATCAAAATGGTAAGATCTCCAAAAACTGGAGCTTATACTTTTGTTGAAGCAATCATGGAACCAGAAAAAGTAAATGCCTTTTTAGCTAAAAAGTAATTACTCTACAACAAAAATACGCAAAGCTACTTTCTATTGAGAGTAGCTTTTTTTATGTTCATTAAAACCGTATTTTTGGTATTCTAAAAAAAAAGGAATGAGCTTTCTTAAAAAGATATTTTCAAAAGAGAAAAAAGAAACTTTAGACAAAGGATTGGAAAAAACAAAGTCTAGTTTCTTGAATAAATTATCAAAAGCAGTTGCAGGAAAATCAACTGTAGATGATGATGTCTTAGATAATTTAGAAGAAGTATTGGTAACATCTGATGTTGGCGTAGATACCACCTTAAAGATTATTGAAAGAATTGAAGCACGTGTTGCAAAAGATAAATATTTAGGAACTGAAGAATTAAATCAAATCTTAAGAGAAGAAATTGCAGGTTTATTGTCTGAAACCAATATTGAAGACGAAACAGATTTTACAATTCCTGCAACTAAAAAGCCATATGTAATTATGGTTGTTGGTGTAAACGGAGTTGGAAAAACAACAACGATTGGTAAGTTAGCATCTCAATTTAAAAAGAAAGGCTTAAAAGTTGTGTTAGGAGCAGCAGATACATTTAGAGCCGCAGCAATAGATCAATTACAAGTTTGGGCAGAAAGAGTAGATGTGCCAATTGTATATCAAGAAATGGGTTCAGATCCAGCTTCTGTTGCTTATGATACCTTACAATCTGCAGTAAGACAAAATGCAGATGTTGTTATTATTGATACTGCCGGAAGATTACATAATAAAGTCAATTTAATGAATGAGTTGGTGAAGATTAAAAATGTAATGCAGAAAGTTATTGCTGATGCGCCGCACGATGTATTATTAGTCTTAGATGGTTCTACCGGGCAAAATGCTTTCGAACAAGCAAAACAATTTACCAAAGCAACCGAAGTTACTTCGTTAGCAGTTACCAAATTAGACGGAACGGCAAAAGGTGGTGTTGTAATTGGAATTTCTGATCAGTTTCAAATTCCTGTAAAATATATTGGAGTAGGAGAAGGAATTAACGATTTACAAGTTTTTAATAAACACGAGTTTGTAGATTCTTTTTTTAAGTAAAACGAATTGTCATTCCTGCCTTTCGACTGTCGCTCAAGATAAACTCCGGCAGGAATCTATTTTATATAAAACTCCATTCTAAAACTTAGAATGGAGTTTTCTTTTTAAAAAGAATTATATTTGATTCTTAAATTACCAACTCATGAAAAAAATACTTTTCCTTTTCGCAATTTCTTTACTAATTATTTCATGTAAAGAAGAATCTCCAGAAGTCAATTTTAAAAAATATAATGAATCTGCTGAATTAGCCGAGCAACAAAAACATCCACGTAAAAGAATGCAATTCAAATTATTTCAATCTAAATATTTAGATATGAATGACGTTTTTGCACCTTTTCAAAAAGAGCTTTCACAGTTTTCAGAAAAAGAGTACAATACCTTAAAGCCAATGATTTTGGAACGTGATATTCCAACCTTACAAGCTCATATTGGAAAAGGGAATTTATCTTACGAGAAACTAACGCTATTTTATTTATACCGAATCAGAAAGTTTGAAAGTGATAGTACAAAATCGTTAAACTCAATCATTGCATTAAATCCAAATGTATTGGAAGAAGCGAGACAAAAAGATAAAGAAAAAGGGGCCGATTCTGAATATTCTATATACGGAATGCCAATTTTGTTGAAAGACAATATCAACACGAATGATATGCCAACAACAGCAGGAGCAATTGCATTGGTGGAAAATGAAACTACTGAAGATGCTTTTATAGTAGAACAATTAAGAGCCAACGGCGCGTTGATTTTAGGAAAAGTAAACCTAAGCGAATGGGCTTATTTTTTCTGTTCTGGTTGTCCGTTAGGATATTCTGCAGTTGGAGGACAAACCTTGAATCCGTATGGAAGAGGAAAGTTTGAAACAGGCGGAAGTTCTGCTGGAAGCGGCGTAACCGTTGCGGCAAATTTTGCAGTTGCTGCAGTTGGAACAGAAACTTCAGGTTCTATTACTTCTCCATCAAGTTTAAATTCTGTTGTAGGATTAAAACCAACAATTGGTGTGTTAAGTAGAACTGGAATTGTACCGATTTCTAGCACGTTAGATACGCCAGGACCAATGACAAAAAGTATTATTGATAATGCTATTTTTTTAGAAGCAATGTTTGGTTATGATGCAAAAGATGCTGCTTCAATTGATAAAAACTTAAAAGAAAACGAATTCCAAAAAGCAATTTTAGAATCAAGTTTAAAAGGAAAACGATTTGGCGTACTAAAAGATTTGTTAACCGATTCTATTTACAATGCAACTGTTAAGAAAATGAAAAATGCTGGCGCAGAAATGATAGAAATCAATCCAGAGAGAGCACAATTTAAAGGTTTTACAACCTTGTTAAATATTGATATGAAATACGATTTACCAAAATACCTGTATAACAATGCCGATAAAAAGGTAGCGGTAAAATCGGTTAAAGAGGTTACGTTGTTTAACTTAAAAGATTCTATTTTAAGAGCTCCTTACGGACAACAATTGTTTGACGGAATTGTAAAGGATTCTACGACGATAACAGAATTAGAAGTTATAAAAGATGGTTTAAATTCTGTTGGAAAAGAATTTTTAAATGACTTATTTGATGAAAAATTAGACGCTATTTTATCCATCAATAATCGTCATTCTGGTGTGGCTGCTGTTGCGAAATATCCAACACTAACAGTTCCGATGGGATATAAGAAAAACGGAGAACCAATTAGTCTAACCTTTATTGGAAAACCATTTTCTGAGCGAACTTTACTAAAAGCTGGTTATGCTTTTGAGCAATTGACAAAAGCGAGAGTGTTACCAAAAAATTATCAATAAGCTACAAATTTAGTGTATAAAAAATCTCCTTTCTAAACGATTAGAAAGGAGATTTATGTTCCTAATAGTTTCTGTCAGATTTCTGTCATATAAGTGTCTTTAGTTAGTCTTATAGGTTTCAAACTAAAGAAATGTTAATGTATATCTTTGCCCAATAAATAGTGTTTAAAAAATATTATAATGAATCACAATACAATTAATTTAAGAGATATTAAAAAAATGAGACTAGAGCGTCATTGGTCTCAAGATCAACTTGCAGAAATGAGTGGCTTAAATATCAGGACTATTCAGCGAATTGAAAATGGAGAAAATGCAGGCTTAGAATCTTTGAAATCTTTAGCAGCTGTTTTTGAAACTGATATTGTAGATTCTGATAAGAATGCAGAATTGGAGCAGGTTAGAGAAGAAGAAGAGTACATTCAGAATGTAAAAGGTTTTTATAAACTTCTTGCAATTGGGCTATTAAGCTTAGTTGCTCCATTTGTTCTTGCGATTAATGATTCATCTAATTGGACCGTTTTCTTATGGATGTTACTTTCTTGGGTAGTATTGTTAGGTGTCTATTCTTTAAATGTTTTTGATCTCTTTGGAGAAGAATGGAAACAAAAAATGATAAAAAATAAATTTAAAAAGAAATAATAAGCATTGTTTTTGTAGTGTTGATTATATTTTAAGTATTTAAAAAACTCCTTTCTAAATTTAGAAAGGAGTTTTTTATTTTTCACTAAGTATTTTAATTTTATTCCTCAACTCGTTTTAAGTCTAAATCTTGGAAATCAAAACTAAAATCAATATTTGGAGAGATACCTCTCATTTTTATACGGATCGCTTTTCCATCTTCATTTAAACTGAACATTGCCATTGCATCTGCTGGCATATCTTGATAATTCCATTTAATAGCAAAAGTATTTGCTTTGTAGAAAAACATTTCGCCAGTAAGTTTAGGAGATCTTATTGATTTAAACCACAATTTATCGCCTTTTACCCAAATCTTAATTTCACCAAACCAATTGTCTTTATAAGTTCCTATATAGTCAGAATAGTTAATAGTATTGGTTTTTGCTTTAGAAACTGTTTTCCAAACTGCCTTCGTTGCAGAATCACTATCAGCAGAACTTTTTTGAAGATTCTTTTCCATCAATGAGATCCAATCTGTTTTTTCAACTCCTAAATACCCATCCATAATTAGATTCGGAATTGTCCAATAACTATTTCCTCCGGGAGCTGTATTCGTAAGTGTAACGATTCCCACATTTAATTCAGGAATTAGAATTGTTCTTGAAAGCATTCCGGGTAAACCACCTGTGTGTTCAAGAATAACATAACCTCCTTTATCACTAATCCTCCAGCCTAATCCATATGCATTAAAGTGCGTTTTATAAGGTGTTTTTGGGATTACATTAAAGCCAACGTTTGTATGCGGTTTCCAAAGTTCGTCATGATTTTTTTTAGAAATCATTGTCTTGCTAAAACCGTTTCCATATTTTCCATTGTTTAAATGCATCATCAACCATTTACTCAAATCGTTAACGCTGGCATAAATTCCGCCAGCAGCTCCTAAAGATTCGTCATTTTTAATATAATGTCCAAGTTGATTTAACTTTCCGTTTTCTACTGAATGCGGAAAAGCCACATTACTTTTGTCTTTTAAACGTTGATACACACCAACAGATCGTTGCATTCCTAATGGTTTCATAATGTTGGTTTCTACAAATTGAGCCCAACTCATTCCGCTAATTCTAGCTACAACTTCACCAGCAACAACATATAATAAATTATCATAATCATATTTTGTTCTAAAAGCTGATGTTGGTTTTTGATATTGAAAACTATTCAATACATCTTTAATATTAAAATCAGATCCATCAGGGAAAAACATTAAATCTCCTGCGCCCAAACCAAGACCACTTCTGTGAGTTAGTAAATCTTGAATATTAAAGTTTTCTGTGACATAAGAATCATACATTTTAAATTCAGGAATATAATCGACAACCTTATCTAACCAATTTAACTTTCCTTGGTCAACTAACATTGCTAATGCGGCTGTTGTAAATGCTTTAGAGTTAGATGCAATAGCAAAAAGTGTATTTTCATTTACCTTTTCTTTAGTTTTTGAAGAAGTAACGCCATAGCCTTTAGAATGAATGACTTTATTGTCTTTGACAACGACAACCGCAATTCCTGCATTGGGACCAATAGACATTGCTTTTTTCACAATGGAATCTATTTGAGAAGAACTATACGCTTGACTATTTACAGGTTGGGCTGCTAAAAAACAAATGATGGTAACGAATAAAAAGGTTGCTTTTTTCATGGGTTTGGTTTTGTGAGTTTTCATCTTAGTTAGCTAAGTTACCGAAAAAGAATGAACTACATTATATCTCAATTGCAAACAAAAACTCCTTTCTAAATTTAGAAATGAGTTTTTTATGTTTCGCTAACGTTTAGTATAAGAGCAGTAGCGATTTTCAATGCACCTAACTTTCGGATAGTAAGATAATTAATTAAATGCAAAAACGGTTCAAGTTTGCACAAGAACCGCTATTGCTTTTATATATTGTTGGCAACAGTTTATTCTATTTGATGAATCTATGAATTGCACCATTTGCATTGTCCTGATAAGAAGAATTATTCAAATCAGGGAAAATAGTACTTTGATCTATTACTTGTCCTGTAAGACGCTTAGGTTTACTAGCATAGAAAA
>JBLHOD010000037.1:0-8757 GCA_047622545.1 Polaribacter sp.
CTAAAGGAACCATCATTAAAAATAAAACAACAAATAGTGGTTTTACAGCAATTGCGGCTAAAGATGGAATTACAGCAATCAAAATAAAATCATACAGAATGTTAATGGCTTATGGTTTCTTAAAAAAAGTTTTTGAGGTTTTTGAAAACAATAAAACGCCAATTGACATGATTACAACATCTGAAGTTGCGATTTCTTTAACTGTCGATGATATTTCTTATCTTTCGGAAATAATTTCGGAATTAGAACCATTTGGTAAAATAAATGTGGATTCTGATTTAAGTATAATTTGTGTTGCTGGTGATTTTTCTCAGAAAAAAGAAGGAATTAGTGCGTTGGTTTTTAATGCATTAAAAAATATTCCGGTTAGAATGATTTCTTACGGAGGAAGTGATTATAACATTTCTCTTTTGGTAAAAACAACCGATAAAATAGCAGCTTTAAATTCGTTAAATAACGAATTGTTTAAGGAAAAACCATTGTTATCAGAAGCAATTGAGATGTTTGACTACTAAATAAAGATGTAACAAGCAATTAACTCAACTTATGCGTTAGTTTTTCAAACTGATCTTTTGCGTCTTTTCCGTTATATAAAACATTGTAAACCGCATCTATAATTGGTGTTTTTGCTCCGTTGTTTTCTTTTATTTGAAAAGCACTTTTTGTTGCGTAATACCCTTCGGCAACCATACTCATTTCCATCTGAGCAGATTTTACTGTGTATCCTTTACCAATCATATTCCCAAACATTCTGTTTCTACTAAATGTAGAATATCCAGTTACTAATAAATCACCTAAATAAGCTGAATTATTAATGTTTCGCTTCATTTTGTGTACTTTTTTAATAAAGCGTTTCATTTCTCTAATTGCATTACTCATTAAAACAGATTGAAAGTTATCTCCATACCCTAAACCATGAGCAATACCGGCAGCAATCGCATAAATATTTTTTAACATTGCTGCATATTCTGTTCCAATAATATCATCAGAAATTTTAATTTTTATATAGCTGCTCTCAATATACTTGCTTAACATTTTTGCTTTTTCTTTATCTATACACGCTAATGTTAAATAAGACAAACGTTCCATTGCAACCTCTTCTGCATGACATGGACCTGTTATTACTCCGATGTTTTCTAAAGGAATTTTATAGGTTTCATGAAAATGTTCTCCAATAATTAATCCTGTTTCTGGTACAATTCCTTTTATCGCAGAGAAAATAATTTTTCCTTCTAAAGAAACCGTTAATTTTTCTAGTTCTGATTTTAAAAAAGCGGATGGAATCGCAAAGATTAAAACATCATAATTCGTTACAACCTTATTGATGTCGTTTGATAAATCTAATTTTTCTGGTATTAATTCAGCAGAACTTAAATAATTTGGATTGTGATTGTTCTTTTTTATGTGCTCTATAACATAAACACTGCGCATATACCAACCTACATTTTCTAGATTTTCAGTTAACATTTTTACGATTGCTGTTGCCCAACTTCCTCCACCAAAAACCGCTATTTTAGGGTTTGAATTCATATTTACATCAATTATTGTAGTCAAATGTAATAAAACAAAGTTCTAACACACAAAACTTGCGGTATTTATTATATTTGTAAAAGACTTTTTCTTTTGAGCAATTTAAAACGATTTTTTAAAGACACTATTATTTATGGTATTGCGGCAGTTTTGCCAAGAGCTATCAATATATTTTTAGTAAAGCTACATACCTCAACTTTAGAAGCTGATAAATATGCGGTAAACACTGATTACTATGTGTATGCGGCTTATTTTAACGCGTTTCTTACCTACGGAATGGAAACTGCTTTTTTTCGCTTTTTTTCAAAAGAAAAAGAGAAAGGACAAATCGTATCAACCTCTTTTATTAGTTTACTTGTAACAAGCTTGTTGTTTTTAATAGCAATGTTGTTTTTTAGTGATTCTATTTCTGCTTTTTTTGGTTTTAAGAACCCGTTGTTTTTTAAATTATTAGTGTGGACCATTACGTTAGATACGCTTGTTGTAATTCCGTATGCATACTTACGTGTTGCCAATAAACCTATCCATTTTACCGTTTATAAAATGGTAAATATTTTAATTTTTGCGCTGTTAAATGTGTTCTTTTTATGGTTTGTTCCTTATGCAATTAAAAATGCTATTTCCTTACCAAATTTTATTGTAGATTATTACAATTCGTATCCAAAAGTGATGCATATTTTTGTTGCTGGTACCGTTGCTAGTACCTCAACATTTTTACTGTTATTTCCAATTATCTTTAAGTTTAAAATTGATTTTGATTTTCAACTCTTAAAAAAGATGTTGCGTTACAGTGTACCGATAATGTTTGGTAGCCTAGCATTTGTAACAAACGAAAATTTAGATAAGCTTTTATTGGGTGATTTAATAGGAGAAACACAAATGGGAATTTATGCTGCTTGTTATAAATTAGGAGTATTTATGACTTTGTATATTATGGCTTTTAGATTAGGAGCAGAACCTTTTTTCTTTAATCATGCTGATAAAAAAAACGCAAAAGAAACCTATTCTAAAATACTAACTTGGTTTACTATTTTAGGGGCATTATTTATGTTAATCGTTGTGGTTTTTATAGATTTTTTTGCAAGTATTTTATTAGGAAAACCAGAATATTTTGAAGCATTAGAAATTGTGCCAATTATATTATTAGCTAATTTATTTTTAGGAATTTATAACAACTTATCTGTTTGGTATAAAGTTACTGATAAAACAAAATACGGAATGTATTTTTCGGTTTTAGGAGCGGTTATTACAATCGTATTTAATATAATAATGATTCCTAAAATTGGATTTATGGCTTCTGCCTGGGCAACATTAATAACCTACGGATTTATGATGACGGCTTCTTATATTATTGGTAAAAAACAATATCCGGTTCCATATAAATTAAAAAAAGTTGGCTTTTATGTGCTTTTTGCAACGGTATTGTGTTGGATGTCTTTTATTATATTTAGAGGTAGTATTTGGTTTTCAATATCAGCAATTTTTAGTTACTTTGGAGCAATCTTTTTGATGGAAAAATCAACTATAAAACAAATTTTGAAACGCTAATTTATGAACGTACAAATAATAAACAAGTCAAAACACCAAACACCAAATTATGAAACAGAAGGTTCTGCGGGAATGGATTTGCGTGCCAACTTAAATGAACCTGTGGTTCTACAACCTTTAGAAAGAGCGATTGTAAAAACTGGTTTATTTATTGCGTTACCAATAGGATTTGAAGCACAAGTAAGACCAAGAAGTGGTTTAGCTGCTAAAAAAGGAATTACCGTTTTAAATTCTCCCGGAACTGTTGATGCAGATTATCGTGGAGAAATTGGGGTAATCTTAGTAAACCTATCAAACGAAGATTTTATAATAAATGATGGCGAGCGTATTGCGCAACTTGTTATAGCAAAACACGAGCGTGTAAACTGGCAAGAAGTGAATATTTTAAGCGAAACCGAACGTGGTGCTGGAGGTTTTGGAAGTACAGGAGTTTAATCTATAAATGAATTATTTTAGTATAATTAAAATTTAATAGAATATGATTTTAGGAGTATCAGAGTGGTTAAGTAGTAAATTAGGGTGGAAAACACAAAACATAAGAATAGCTTTTGTTGTAGCTGTTATATTTGCTGGTTTTGGGATTGGTCTGTATTTAATTTTATGGCTTGTAAAAATATTTTCTAAATAAGCTACTTAATTATTTTATATAGTTGACTCATTTTACGCACTTCTTCTTTCAGTAATTCGAAATTTAGAAAGCAATGCGAGTGGTATTTGTATCCTAATTTTTTGTAAAACTCAAAAGCTTGTGGTTGTTCATTCATTGCATCTAACCAAATAACTTTATACTTTTTCTCTTTTGCTTTATTTTCTAACCAAGAAAGTAATTTTTTTCCGATTCCGTTTCCTTGGGTTTTTTGATGTACATAAATACGATGTAATTTAACTTGTTTTTCTTCTGTTAAGCCTTCTAATTTTTCGTCCCAAACAATTCTAAAATTTCCAACAATTTCATTCTTAAAAAGAATGAAATAATTATCGCTTTTTTCTTCGGATAGTTCTTTTAAAGCAGCTGGTTCTGAATATTGAGAATTTACATACCAATTCCCGCCATCTTTCCAAAAATGTGAATACGCTGGCGAATAAACTTCTTTCATTAAAGAAAATAACAGTTCACAATCTGTGTTTTTTATCACTTGTAAAGAAATGTGTGATGTAACTTCTATCATTGTGTAAAAATAAAAAAGCTATTTCAATAAATTGAAACAGCTTTTTAATTAAGTGGAACTTTTAAAAACACTTAATCTTGATTATTTATAGTTTCTTTTATTTTTGTTTCTAATTCTTCTGCTAATTCTGGGTTGTCTTTAATCAATCCTTTTACAGCGTCTCTTCCTTGACCTAATTTTGTTTCTCCATAACTAAACCAAGATCCACTTTTTTTAATGATTCCTAATTCAACTCCAATATCTAACAATTCACCAACTTTAGATATTCCTTCTCCGTACATAATATCAAATTCTGCAATTTGAAATGGCGGTGCAACCTTGTTTTTAACAACTTTTACTTTAGTCATATTACCAATAACCTTGTCGCCATCTTTTATTTGTGTTCTTCTACGGATATCTAACCGAACAGAGGCATAAAACTTTAATGCATTTCCTCCAGTAGTCGTTTCTGGATTACCAAACATTACACCAATTTTTTCTCTTAATTGGTTGATAAAAATTACGGTACATTTTGTTTTGCTAATTGTACCTGTTAATTTACGTAGTGCTTGAGACATTAAACGAGCATGTAATCCCATTTTAGAATCTCCCATTTCTCCTTCAATTTCTGATTTTGGAGTTAATGCCGCAACAGAGTCAATTACCACAATATCAATCGCACCAGAACTAATTAAATTATCTGCAATTTCTAATGCTTGCTCACCATAATCTGGTTGAGAAATAATTAAATTTTCTATATCTACTCCTAAGTTTGATGCATAAAAACGATCAAACGCATGTTCTGCATCAATAAAAGCTGCAATTCCACCTGCTTTTTGTGCTTCTGCAATTGCATGAAGTGTTAATGTGGTTTTACCAGATGATTCTGGTCCGTAAATTTCTATAACTCTTCCTCGTGGATACCCACCAACACCTAATGCTAAATCTAGTCCTAAAGAACCTGAAGAAATAGCCTCTATATCTTCCACTTGGCTATCGCCCATTTTCATTACCGCTCCCTTTCCATAGACTTTATCCATCTTATCTAAGGTTAGTTGTAATGCTTTTAATTTTGCTGCTTTTTCTTTTTCTGTTGACATATATTTTCTGCTAAAAATTTTTTAAAATAAGAACGACTAAGTTACAAAATTCTAGTTAAGTTTTTCTAAAAATTTTAAAGTACATTTTTGTACTATTGTAGTGATTTTAATTTTATGAATTTACACCGACATTTTATTCTTCATAAACCTTACGGAACCATTTCTCAGTTTATAAATCCGCACAAACGGAAGAAAAAATTATTAGGAGAAATCTATGATTTTCCAGAAGGAACGATGGCAATTGGGAGATTGGATGTAAATTCTGAAGGTTTGTTATTATTAACAACTGATGGAAAAATAAGTGAACACATCAGAAGTAAAAAAGTAGATAAAGAGTATTATGTTCAGGTTGATGGAATTATTTCTAAAAAAGAAATTGATACCTTAAAAATTGGTGTAGAGATCGGTTTTGATGGAAAAAAATACACCACAAAATCTTGTGAAGCTTCTTTAATTAATCCGCCCAATTTTCCGAACAGAACACAAAAAATTCGTGATGAGCGACACGGTCCAACAAGTTGGGTTTCAATTACACTTAACGAAGGAAAATTTAGACAAGTACGTAAAATGACAGCAGCTGTAGGTTTTCCTACTTTACGCTTAATTCGTGTTAGAATTGGGAATTTAAAATTAAATAGTTTAAAAGTTGGTGATGTAAAAGAACTTGATGCTTTTATGTAACATTTATCACTAAAAAATAAAAATTATCTTTCTAATTTTGTTCTATGAATAATTCAAATACAACTTTATATATAGTAGCTGCAGTAATAATTTTACACTTTATTATTGGTTTTGGATATTTAATTTATAAAATGAATAAAAAAGATAAAAAATAATTATTTTATTACCATTTTAATATGTGGAATTCCGTCTTCTAAATATTCTTTTTCTACTTTTTTAAAACCGTGAGATTCGTAGAATTTTTTAAGATATACTTGTGCGGAAATTGTAATTTCTGAAGTATTAAATTTTTCTTGAACAGCTTTTATAGAAGCTTTCATTAAATCGTGTCCATAACCAAATTTTCGTTGTTTTTCATCAACTATTACTCTACCAATACTTGCTTCTTTAAAATAATCACCTGGTTTAAAAATTCTGGTATATGTAATTATTTTTTCATTTTTTATACTAAAAACATGCAGAGATTTTTGATCTTGAAAATCTAAATCTTGATAAACACAATCTTGTTCTACAACAAAAATTTCTGAACGAAGCTGTAAAATACGATACAATTCATCTAAAGATAACTGGTAAAATTCTTTAACTATAAACTCCATTTTAACAACAAGATATTTTATCAACTCTAGTTGCGTGACGTCCGCCTTCGAATTCTGTATTTAAAAAAATTTCTACAAAACCCAATGCTTGTTGTAAAGAAACAAAACGAGCTGGAATGGTTAAAATATTTGCATTATTATGTTGACGAGTTAGAGCAACCAATTCATTACTCCAACATAAAGCAGCTCTAACTCCTTGGTGTTTATTTGCAGTCATTTGAGCACCATTTCCACTACCACAAAGTATAATACCTAATTCAGCTTTACCTGTTTCAACTGCTTCTGCTGTTGGATGAATCGCATCAGGATAATCCATACTATTATTAGTATCAGTTCCAAAATTTAAAACTGTAAATCCTTTTTCTTTTAAGTAATTTATAATTTCAAATTTATATATTGTTCCTGCGTGATCATTACCAATTGCGATCGTCATAATAAGTTGTTTTTAATTAAGTTAGGTCTCACAAAATTAACATAAAGATGGTTATTAACAGGTATAAATAGAAATTTTTTATAACCTTTTAAAAATAAATGATTTAACTAAAATATATATATGTTAAGAAGTATTATTATTTTCTTAAAACTTTTTTTGATGGTTTCAATTATTATTACAATACAAGAACATAAATGAAACTACCAACTTTATTTTTGATTTTATAATAGCAATTTATTAACATAAAATAAACCCTTTCTTTACAATCTATATTTTATAAAGTATTAAGAAAATCTATGTATAACTGTTTATAAAGTTTGTTAATAAACTTAAAAAAGATTTGACTACTAAGCTTTTAAAAAAGGAATACATTGTTAATATTTTTTAATAAGTGATATATTAAAATAGAAAAGGATTTAGTTATTGTATATATAAACACTACATCATTAACATCATTGTTTTTAAAATTTAATTAAAGAAAATGATTATAATTATATAGAGTGTTAATAACTATAAAAAAGGAAAACTAAATAGTTTTATTATCCAGTTGTTTAAAATGTAAAGTATCTTTTTTAATTTTTATTGATTCAGAAGGAGAATCTAAATTTAAAGGAGCATTTATATTTACTACAGTAATAAAAATTCCTGTTATAAATATAAAGATGAATAATGTTATTATTTTAGTAAAGTGTTTCATTTTTATAAACTTCTTACTCTTTAAAGACGTATATTTTTAGAAAGTGTTACATAAATTTTAAGATTTATTTAACTTTTATTATGAACTTGATTCATAATCTGTTTTAGTTTAGTAAAGCATTTTAATTTAATTTTAAAAATTACAAAGTGATTCATTAAGATTAGGTAGTTGAATTAATCCCGTTGAAAAAAGGATCTCTTATTTTTTATATATTGAATTAAGTAAAAATATTAATAAATAGATTCCTGCCTACGCAGGAATGATAAACTAGAATATTTTAATTCACTACAAATTGAATCGCTTTTTTTATAATTGATAAAGAAACTGATCCAGTATCAATTAATTCACCGTCAGCTTGAATAAAAGGTTTTTCTGTTTCTAAATTTGGTGTAATTTTTAAATAATTAGTTTGATAAGTACTTACTTTTTTATGATGTACAATTTTACCATTGTATAATTTTGGTAAATTTAATATCATATCTATCAATGTTAAATTTTTAGCAATTGTAATACTAAATAAACCATTAGATGGGTTTATATCTTTCGTAAACTGCATTCCACCTCCAGAAAATTGACAGATTCCAAAAACAACCATTAAACATTTTTCTTGTAGCTTTTCGTTGTTAATTTCTATTGTAAAATCAATAGGTTTATAGAATAATAATCCAGCTAAACCACTTAATAAATAAGCAATTCCGCCAAACCTTTTTAATTTTTTAAGTTTATTAACTACATAACCATCATAACCAATTCCGGCTACATTATTAAAGTAGGTTATGGTGTTATTATTGGTTTCTAGTTTACCAATATCTTGAAGTATTGTTTTTTGTTTACCTATTATTGCAATAGATTTCTCTATCTTTGTCGGAATGTTATAAGTTTTTATCCAATCATTTCCAGTACCAATTGGTATTACAGCAAGTTGTATAGTGTTAGTTTCTACTAATTTTTGCTTCATTATTCCGTTAACAACATGATGTAAAGTTCCATCTCCACCAACAGAAATTATTTTAGTAAAACCATT
>JBLHOD010000038.1:0-8705 GCA_047622545.1 Polaribacter sp.
GGTGCAAATATACGTTTTTTATTTCATATTTTACAATATGATTTTTAAAGGAAATTATTATTTGCTTTTATCGCATTTAAGTATTTATTTATTTTTATTCACCAAGTACACACCTAACAAGATTACAACTCCAGCAGTAGCCTGAATAAGACTTAGCTTTTCGCCATCAAGAATTCCCCAAAAAACAGCAACTAAAGGAATAAGATATGTTACTGAAGATGCAAAAATCGGAGAGCTCATTTGCACTATTTTATTAAACAACACTTTAGCGATACCCGTTCCTAAAACTGCCAACACAGTAATATATCCTAAAGAAGACATATTGGTCTTTGTCATTTCAAATTCTGTAAAAAAGCCAGTACTTATCAAAATGATAAATGCTGGAACAATCATTAACACAAAATTTCCAGCTGTAATACCTAAAGCACTTACATCATTCAGGTGCTTTTTAATCATATTTACATTAAACGCATAACCAATAGACGCTAGAAATATTAAAAAAGCAAACCAATAATTTTGATCTGGATTTAAGTTTGCCCCATTTAGAATTAGAATTAACGTTCCTACCAAACCAATTAAAACACCAATAATCTGTTTTTTCCTAAAAGCAAAACCAAATACCAATGCGCCAAAAATTAACGTGTTAAACGGAGTTAATGAGTTTAGAATTGCAACAATAGAGCTGTCTAAGTAATTCACCGCAAAAGCGAACATAAAAGCAGGAAAAAAGGTACCCAATGCTGCCGTATATGCAATATACTTCCATTGATGTTTTTCAATTCCCTTCAAGCTTTTAAAACCAATTAATAATAAAAAGATAGCTGTTATAATAATTCTTAAAGCACCTAATTGAATAGGTGTTAAACCTAACAATGCTTTTTTCATTAAAATAAAAGAACTCCCCCAAACCAAAGCGAGAATCCCTAAATACACCCATTTTATATTTTTTGAAAACATATCTTATTTTTAACAGTACAAAAATCAATGTTTTATACTGATATAAAACAATTAATTGATAAATTTGTAGTATTATTAAATAACCTAAATTTATAATGAAATTTCAACGAATTATAATAGTAGTATTGGTAGCTGTTTTTACACTTTCTGCTTGTAGTACAGAAACAAAAAAAACATCAGAAGTAAAAGTAGCAAAAATACCAAAATTAGAAAAAATAGCAATTGATATTTCTGGAATGACTTGCAAAATTGGCTGTGCAAAAACCATACAATCTAAACTTTCTAAAAAAGCAGGAATCACTTCTGCAAAAGTAATCTTTAAAGATAGTTTAGGATTGGTAGAATATGATGCAAATACTATTTCAGCAGAAGGTATAAATACTTTTATAAACGGAATTGCTGGTGGAGATTTATACACCGTAAAAAGCTCTAAACAAGTTGTGAATTTTGACGAAATTCAAAAATAAATAACGTGAAAAAAAGACTTCCTTTATTTGTAAAACTTTCTTTAATTTCTGTGTATATAATTTTCTTAGCTGGTTCTGTTGTTAGAATGACTGGCTCTGGAATGGGTTGCCCAGATTGGCCAAAATGTTTTGGGTACTACATTCCGCCAACTTCTGAAGAACAAATTTCTTGGCAACCAAATACAGATTATAAAAAAGGAATGATCATCATAAAAGATGAAACCCTATATGTTGCTCAAAAAGATATTAAAACCTATATCACTTTTTCCGCTAATAACTGGAATAAATATACAAAACACAGTTATGCAAAATTCAATAAATACCATACCTGGACAGAATATATTAACCGATTAGCTTCTGTTCTTGCAGGATTTTTCTTCTTGTTTTTAATAGCTTCCGCTTTTAAATATTGGAAAGAAAATAAAGAAATTACCATTTTAGCTTTTGTAGCTTTTTTCTTAATGTTAGTAGAAGCTTGGTTAGGAAAAACAGTTGTAGATTCTAATTTAAAACCAACCATTATTACCATTCACATGATTGGTGGATTGATAATTATTGCGTTTTTACTACGATTGCGTTTTATCGTTTCTGATTCATACAACTCCGCTCAGAATAACAGACCTTATAAATACCATTCATTGTTTAGTAAACTTTTAATTGTTTCTGCTGTTTTTAGTTTGATACAAATTGCAACGGGAACACAAGTAAGACAATTTATAGACGAGCAAGTAAAATTATTTGGATTCGAAAATAAAAATTATAGTTTACTAAATCCGAATTTTAAATTTTATTTCCACAGATCATTTACAATTGCTATTGTTCTTGTTAATCTTGGTTTATTTTATCTAAATCAGATGAAAAACTTAGGTTATAAATTGGTTAATTGGGTTGTGTTTTTAATATTCTTAGAAACCATTACAGGCATCTTAATGTACTATGCAGAATTTCCGATGGGAACACAAGCGACACATTTATTAGCTGGAGCAGTTTTATTTGGATTGCAATTTTATTTATGGTTGCAGAGTAGGAAAGTAAAAGCTTAATTATTATTTATTTATCATTCCTTCAAAAGCAAGAGTCCAAACCAACTTTTTATAGATTCCTGCCTTCGCAGGAATGACACCCAGTTAGGTAACCTCCTTTAGGCTTTACTTATTCCACTCTAACGTTTCTATTAAACGTAGAACATCTTCTTTAATATACGCTACTGCAGGTAAAATAGAGTCGTAATTTGGTTTTGCATAAAAATACAACGCTCCTTTTATAAAGTTGTGTGTGCTATCTGTTAAATGAAACTGAATTTGAGAAGCAGCGTTTCCTGTAATTTGATACAAACTACCAAAAACTCTTTTATCATAATTCACAAAATCTTTAGGCACAATTTGTTCTGCTTTTATAGTATGTTCATATACCAGTTTTTCAGATTCTATTAACAGTTCTTTTAAGTTGTTCTGAATTGGCCTATACGTAATGCGTATAGAGGCTTTTAACTTCGGATATTTTATTTGTCTCCAAAAATTTGGCTGTTCAATTATTTCAACATCAGAAGAAACCTCAAAACTGTAAGGTTTTGCAACCACTACTTTTTTATAAGTAACTGTTGGATAGTTTAAGCTTAAATACGCCTTTGGTTTTGGTAAAACATCCTCATTACAAGAAGAGCATAAAATTACTATTAAAAAAAAGATATAAAAGTTACGCATGTAATCTGGTTACTTTAACCTGTTTAATTCGCCTTTTATCAAGCGATTCAACAGTAAACGAAAAATTATGAAAGTTTACATTTTCTCCTTTTCTAGGGAATTTCCCAGAGATTTCTAAAATAAATCCTGCTAAAGTTTCAGATTCGCCCTTTTCTTCCTCAAAAATAGCTTCATCATCAATATTTAGTACTTTACAGAAAGATTTAATTGTGGTTTTACCGTCAAACACATAATTATTGGCATCTAATTTAGAATATAACAATTCATCTTCATCAAATTCATCATTTATATCTCCAACTATTTCTTCAATTACATCTTCTAAAGTTACAATTCCGCTTGTTCCTCCATATTCATCAACCACAATTGCTAAATGATTTTTCTTATCTTGAAACTCACTTAATAAATCGTCTAGCTTTTTATTTTCTGGAACAAAAAATGGCTCACGTAATAAATCTTGCCATTTAAACTTGGTTTTATCTAAATGCGCCAATAAATCTTTGGCATACAAAACACCAATAATATTATCAATAGACTCATGATACACGGGATTTCTAGAATATCCTTTTTGCAATATTTTATCCAGAACTTCTTTGTAAGTTTCTTCATCGGAAATAGCAAAAATATCCATACGAGGTTTCATTATTTGAACCGTTTCTGTATTTCCAAAAGTTACAATTCCTTGTAAAATTTTCTTTTCTTCTTTAGTTGTTGTTTCTTCTGATGTCAGTTCTAATGCTTGTGATAATTTTGCTACTGAAAAATCTGAATTCTTACCACTTAAACGATTTTCTACAAGGCCTGTTAAACGAATTAAAGGCAAACTAAAAATCGATAATAATGTAGTTAAAACATGAAATGGCTTTGCCATTATTTTAGAGAATTTCAACGAATTTCTAGAGGCATAAACCTTAGGTAGCACCTCTCCAAACAACAAGATTAAAAAAGTAACTAAAACAACTTCTATGGTAAACTTTATAACGTAACTAGATATAGAAAATATCCACCAATTAATAGAAAAATCTTTGTTTCCAAAAATTAATTCACTTAACCCAGCAAATAATAATACGATAAGAATATTAATAAAATTGTTCGTAATTAAGATTGTTGCTAATAGTCTTTTTGGTCTTTCTAATAATTTAACCACTAAACTACTCCCTTTTGTTTTTTCGGTTTGGTCGTTTAATTGTGTTTGAGAAAGTGAGAAAAATGCAATTTCTGATCCTGAAATTAAGGCAGAGCAAAGCAATAAAAAAATTAATACAACGCTGTAAGTAATGATTAGTAGATCGAGTTTAAATGCTAAAAATAAATGTATACTTGCGGGTTCTAAATCCAATTTTATAAGTTTAGTTTTCTAAAATGGTAAATCGTCGTTTTCTTCAACGTCTTTTTTCGGTTCTACCTTTTTCTCTTCTGGAGTTTCTGTCTTAACCGTTTCTTTTTTGGTTGTTAAAAAAGTCATATCAACTACATGAATTTCTGTAGAATATTTTTTTTGACCTTCTTGTTCCCATTGACGTGTTTTAAGTCTTCCTTCACAATAAACTTTATCTCCTTTAGATAAATATTTTTCGCAAATTTCTGCCAATTTATTTCTAACAACAATAGTATGCCATTCTGTATTGGTAACTTTTTCGCCGGTTTGCTTATTTGTATAAGATTCGTTTGTAGCAACAGGAAAACGTCCAATAGAGTTTCCGCCTTCAAAATAATGCATCTTAACTTCGTCTCCTAAATGCCCAATAAGCATTACTTTATTTAATGTTCCTGCCATAATTTTAATTTCTAAAATATCTATCAAATGTACTAAAAATATCCGTTTCTAGGATTGAAGTTTTTTAAAAAGTTAGCAATTAAGACTGGTACGGGATATTTTTCTATTTCTTTCCAGTTTATTGAGTTTTCCTGTAATTTATCATCATTAACAATCCAAAATTTGGTGTATAAATGTTGATGAGAAAGCTTATGAATTACCTCCTTCTTATTAAACAATATAATCTCTTTTTTAGTAGAAAATTCTTTATGTAGTTCTTCCTTTGAAACACTTTTTTCTGTTTCTACTAAAGGAAATTCATACAAACCTTGCCAAATCCCTTTTCCTTTTCTTTCCGATAAAACCGTTTTATTATCCTCAGAAATAAAAACCAAATAGTTAAAATATCTTTTTCTTACTTTAGTTTTCTTCTCTTTTACGGGTAGCTCTTTTATGCTTCTTGTTGCTAAAGCCACACAACTGTCATTTAACGTACAGGTTTCACATAACGGGTTTTGAGGTTTGCAATGCAACGCGCCAAAATCCATAATTGCCTGATTGTGTGTTCCTGGTTGTTTTGGATCTATTAATGTTTGCGCAAGTTCTTTAAATTCTTTTATTCCTGCGGATGAATTAATAGGCGTTTTAATTCCGAAATAACGAGAAAGAACTCGATACACATTTCCATCTACAACAGCTTCAGATTCATTAAAACAAATAGAAGAAATTGCCGAAGCTGTATAATCTCCAACACCTTTTAGTTTTTTTATTTCTTCATAAGTTGATGGAAATTTACCGTTTAACTCGGTTGCTATATACTTTGCTGAATAATGTAAATTTCTAGCTCTAGAGTAATACCCTAAACCCTGCCAAAGCTTTAATACTTTAGATTCAGTAGCTTTTGCTAAGTCAAAAACCGTTGGAAACTCTTTTGTAAATGTTATATAATAAGACAAACCTTGACTAACTCTAGTTTGTTGCAACATTATTTCTGATAGCCAAATAAAATATGGGTTTTTGGTTTTTCGCCAAGGCAAATCTCTATCGTTTTGTAAATACCAGTAAATTAATCTGTTAGAAAACTTCATTTTATAAATAGCTAAGCAAAATTACATCATAATATTCACATAATTTTAATGGATTAAATTTTTGGAATAGATTAATTATCATATATTTGCAGCCTTAAATTTAAAAACAAACATACAAATATATTAACATGACGAAAGCAGATATCGTATCAAAAATTTCAGATAAATCTGGAATTGAAAAGGCAGATGTTTTAGCAACAGTTGAAGCATTTATGACAGAGGTTAAAGACACATTAGAGCAAGGAGATAATGTATATTTAAGAGGTTTTGGAAGCTTTATTATTAAAACTAGAGCTGAAAAAACTGGTAGAAATATTTCTAAAAACACAACAATTAAAATTCCTTCACACAACATTCCGGCTTTTAAACCAGCTAAAACGTTTACCGAAGGAGTAAAAAAGAATGTATTAGTAAAATAATAAAAGTATTAATCTAAACCTTTTTTAGGTTTAATAAAACAATCTAATTATGCCAAGTGGTAAAAAAAGAAAGAGAGCAAAAATATCTACACACAAACGTAAGAAAAGAGCAAGAGCAAACAGACATAAGAAAAAGTAAGCATCGCTTACTTTTTATGCATTTGCTTTAAAAGAACAAAGTTCATTGACAAGAAGTTTAAACACTTCATACAGGCAAAACCCTGTAATATTATTTTAATCCATCTACACAATTAAGTGTAGTATAAAACCAAATTCAGAATGAAAACAGAATTAATTATTCGTTCAAGTTCATCTGATATTGATTTTGCCTTACTAAGAGATGGTAGACTTATAGAGTTAAATAAAGAGACAAACGATAACAAGTTTTCTGTAGGCGATATTTTTATTGCCAAAATAGGAAAAGTGTTATCAGGCTTAAACGCTTCTTTTGTAAATGTTGGTTATCCAAAAGATGGCTTTTTACATTATCATGATTTAGGCGCGCAAGTAAACTCTTTATCAAAATTCCTTAAGAAAGTAAGCACAGGTAATTATAAAGAATACACTTTAAAAAATTTCGGCTTTGAGAAAGATATCAACAAAGACGGAAGCATTAACGACGTCCTTAAAACAGGACAAAACACATTAGTACAAATTGTAAAAGAACCAATTTCTACCAAAGGACCACGAATTAGTTCTGAGCTATCTATAGCTGGTAGATTCCTAGTTTTAGTTCCTTTTTCTAATAGAGTTTCTGTATCGCAAAAAATTGCAGATCCAAAAGAAAAAGAACGTTTAAAAAGATTAGCCCAAAGTATAAAGCCAAAAGGTTTTGGTGTTATATTAAGAACTGTTGCACAAGATAAAAAAGTAGCAGAATTAGACAGGGATTTACAAAACTCTTTAGAACGCTGGAAAGGAATGTGTAAGCAAATTGCGAACACAAATACTCCAACAAAAATACTGAGTGAATTAAACAGAGCATCATCAATATTAAGAGATGTAATGAATGATTCTTTTACAAACATTGTTACAAATGACGAGTCTTTAGTAGTAGAAATTAAAGACTATTTACAAGAAATTTACCCAGAAAAGGTAAATATTGTAACCCAACACAAATCTAAAACACCGATATTTGAGAAGTACGGCATTGAACGCCAAATAAAAACTTCTTTTGGTAAAACAGTATCTATGAGTAAAGGTGCGTATTTGGTAATTGAACATACCGAAGCATTGCACGTTGTAGATGTAAATAGCGGAAACAGATCTAATAAAGCAAACACTCAAGAAGATACTGCTTTAGAAGTTAACATGATTGCTGCAAAAGAAATTGCAAGACAATTACAGTTAAGAGATATGGGTGGAATTATTGTGATTGATTTTATTGATATGCAAAGTGCAGAAAATAGACAAAAATTGTTTCAATATTTGAAAGAAGAAATGTCTTTTGATAGAACAAAACACAAAATTTTACCACCAAGTAAATTTGGGTTGGTGCAAATAACTCGTCAAAGAGTAAGACCAGAATTAGAAATTAAAACAAGAGAGCCGAATCCGAATATTAACGGAGAAGTTGAGGCTCCTATCATTTTGATTGATAAAATAGAGAATGAGTTAGAAAGAATTATATCTAGCGGAAAAAACTATAAAAAGATTACGCTTAATGCGCATCCGTTTGTAGCCGCATACCTTACACAAGGTGTTTCTTCTATCCGTTTTAAATGGTTTATTAAATACAAAAAGTGGATTGATATATTACCTAGAGATGCTTACCAATACTTACAATATAAATTTTATAAAAAAAGTAAGTAGGGCAAAACTTTTATCAACAAAAAAACCGCATCATTAAATGATGCGGTTTTTTTTATGAACTTTTATTTTAGTCTTGGTTTGATGCCAGTTTAATCTCTTTATTCCAGTTTTTTACACTAACTATTGCATTGTTATTATAGGTAATCTCTTTTAAAGTATTCTTGTTCCAAGCAAACCATTTTCCAACCTTTTTACCTGCTTCATAATTAGCAATCATTGTTTTTTCTCCTTTTTGATTATAAGAAATCCATTGACCTGTTAATTTTTTATCCTTAAAAAAACCTTGTTCTTTTAAAGAACCATCTTGAAAATAATAGGTAGCTTTTACCATATCATTAGATTTTTCATAAGTTGGCTCAACTTCTTGAGCATTGCTAATTGTAAAAGCAAATAAGAATGTAAGGGCAAGTATTTTTTTCATGATATGTGTCTTTAATGTTAACTACTTACACAAATATAACTGATTATTAACAAAAAACAAACGTTTACATAACATTAAATTAACA
>JBLHOD010000039.1:0-8577 GCA_047622545.1 Polaribacter sp.
TTTATCTGCTTTTTTCACTTGAATCGATAATTGACAACCGCGTTCTTTCGGATTAGTTGGCGTGATAATTTTAATATCATCAGAATTAATTTCGTTTATTAAAAACTCGAAATAACCTGTTAGTTTTTCTGATTTTTGACGCAACGCTTCCATTCCAACCTCAGCAAACATATCTAACGAAGCTTTAATTGCTGCCATTGATAATATTGGCGGGTTTGACAATTGCCAACCTTCTGCTCCTGGCATCACATCAAATGGTTGACGCATATTAAAACGTGTTTCTTTATTATGATTCCACCAACCAGAAAATCGAGGCAATTCTTTATTGTGTGCGTGTTTTTCATGGACAAATAATCCGCCCAAACTTCCTGGACCAGCATTTAAATATTTATACGTACACCAAGCTGCAAAATCGACTCCGCTATTATGTAAATCTGGCGAAATATTTCCCACTCCATGCGCTAAATCAATTCCGACCATACAGTCTTTAGTATGACCAATTTCTGCAATACGTTTAATGTCTAAATATTGTCCGGTATAATAGTTTACGCCGCCAATTAACAACAACGCAATTTCATCGCCTTGTTCAGAAACAATGGTTTCTAAATCTTCAATATTTAAGATTTCCTCTCCTTTTCTTGGTTTCCATTCTATTAAACCATCTTCTGCATCAAATCCATGAAATTGTAATTGTGATTGCACAGCATATCTATCCGAAGGAAACGCATCACTTTCGATAACAATTTTATATTTCTTTTTTGTGGTTTGATAAAATGAAACCATTAACAAATGTAGATTGGTAGTCAAAGTATTCATAATAACAACTTCCAATGGTTTTGCTCCAACAATTTCCGCCATCGATTCTGTTAAGAATTCGTGATATGCCATCCAAGGATTTTTTGCTTCAAAATGCCCTTCTACTCCATAATTTGCCCAATCATCTAATTCTTGTTGAATGTATTTCTGTGTGTTTTTTGGTTGTAACCCTAATGAGTTCCCTGTAAAATATAACCAATCTTTTCCGTTTTTATCTTTCGGGATGTGAAATTGACCACGTAAATACGCTAATTTATCTTGTTTATCTTGTTGTTGTGCGTATTCTAAAGTGTTTTGGTAGCTCATCAAAAAAATGGTTATCCCCAAATATAAGATTATTCGATAAATCAATTTGAATATTTTAACGATTTTGTACATTAGCAAAAAAATCAATCAGATGAAATCAATAAAAATTATTTTTGTACTACTCTTTACAGCATTTACTTCTTGCAACGATACATCAAATTCTATTTCTAATTTAGAAACCATTCACTCAAATCTAAAGCAACAATTTGCGCCAGATAAACGTGTGGAATTATTTGATATTCAGTTTAAAAATGAAAATAACACATTGATTTTATCAGGAGAAACAACTACAAAAGCAGTTTTTGATATTTTAGTTGATAGCTTACAAAGAAGAAATATTTCTTTTAAAAATGAAGTAAGGATTTTACCAGATTCTGCTGTTGGAGATAAAAAATATGCTTTAGGAAATAACTCGGTAATTAACATTCGTACAAACCCAAGACATTCTTCAGAATTAGGTACCCAAGGTTTATTAGGAATGGAATTAAAAGTGTTAGATAAAAAAGGAAGTTGGTATAGAGTACAAACTCCAGATAAGTATATTTCTTGGGTTGATGGCGGCGGAGTTGAAAGAATGACGGCAGAAAAACTACAAAATTGGAACAAAAAAAATAAACTGATTTACACAGAAAATTCTGGATATGTGTATGAGCAAAAAAATACAAAATCTACTAGAGTTTCTGATATTGCTTTTGGCGGAATTTTAGCGATTAAAAAAGAACACGATTCTTTTTTCGAAGCAGAATATCCTGATGGGAGAATTGGTTTTGTAAAAAAGGACGAAGCTGTTTTATACAATGCTTGGCTTAAAAATAATCCTGCAAATGCAACATTTATAGAAGAAACTGCAAAAACAATGTTAGGCGTTCCTTATTTATGGGGAGGAACTTCACCTAAAGGAAACGACTGTAGTGGTTTTACAAAAACCGTGTATTTAATGAACGGATTTGTAATTCCGCGTGATGCTTCTCAACAAGTAACTGCAGGAAAAGTTGTAGATGAAAATTTAAAATTTGAAGGTTTAGAAAAAGGCGATTTAATGTTCTTTGGAACTCCAGCAAAAGATGGCAAAAAAATGCGTGTTACTCATGTTGGTATTTGGCTTGGAAATGATAAAGGAGAATTTATTCATTCTGCAAGTAATGTACATTTAAGCTCTATTAACGAAAACGAAAAACATTATGACGGCTTTAATAAAAACAGATATTTAGGAAGTCGCCGTTATTTAGGTGTTAAAGATGACAAGATTGTAAATTTAAAAGAATCTTTGATTGTAAAGCCTTAATACAAAACTCGAAATTTTATAGTGCCTTCTACGTTTTTTAGATTTTTAATTAACGTCGAATTATACTCTTTGTCGATATCTGTCATTACGTAACCAATGCTTTTGTCAGTCGATAAATATTGCGCAGTAATATTACGTTTTGAGTTTACCAATACTTTATTAATCGTTGCCATAACACCAGGAACATTTTTATGAATATGTAAAAACCGATGTGTGTTTTTAGTTGCTGGTAATTTGATGTTCGGAAAATTAAGTGCTCCGATTGTATCTCCAGAATTGATGAAATTTAAAATGGTTTTTGTGCAATTTTTGATTGATTTTTTTGCTTTAAAAACTACAATTCCTTTTTCTCTACAAACAGCTGAATTGATGTTGTTTTTTACAGAACTAAAATCTCCAATTGCCAATAATTTATCTGCTGCATTTATAATGCTATTTGTAACTTTTATTGATTGAATTCCTAATATATGAACATTTTGTAGCTTCTCTAAAATTGTGTTGTCTGAACTATCTTTTGATATAATTTCTACTGAAAACCCTTCGTCAGAAAATAGTGTTGCTACTTCAGTTTTAACATCATCAAATAACAAAATCTGAATTCGGTTTTTAGGATACGAAATACTTCTAGGCAATTTATTTACAAATAAAAACTCATCTAAATTTGGTGCAATAAAATCTGCATTTTGTGTTGTTTTATCTCTATAAACATTTTCTGTATAGGCGAAAAATTTATGTGCAATTCCAGCTTCTCTGGTAACATAATCGCTATAACCATCTCCAATAACTTGAATTTCCCCTTGCAGGTTTAAATCTCGTAAACATTGTATTTTTCCGTTATGCACAGACAACGAATTTTTTCTATCAAAACCAACAATACAATCGTTTTTATCAAACTCAAAAGTGTTGGCAAAAACTCTATCAGCAGGAATATTATAAGCGGCAACAATAGGAATGATAAACTCTTTAAATCCTGCAGAAATTACATAAATCGAATTTGCATATTTTTCAAAAAACTCGTTGTTTCTTTCTATAGACGGAGAAACTTTTTTCTTTAATTCTTTAATCAATAAAGGTAAATCAGATTTTTTTGCTTGCAATAACTTGATGCGTTTTTCCAACGATTCTGTAAACGAAATTTCGCCATCAATTCCCAAATTGGTAATGTCAATTATTTCTTGAATAATAGCATCTTTATTTGGATTTTCTTCCAAGGTAATTTCTGCCAAAACATCCAATGCTTCTACTCTTGTAAGTGTGCTATCAAAATCGAAAACGTAATTTCTATTCATTTAAACTTAAATTATACTTGTTAAAAATAGCCACCAAAAAACGGGTAATGATTCTACCCAAAAAGAGCTGTAATATTTAGATTGATTTTTTTCTGCTCGCATTAAAAACAACAAAGTTATCAATGAAAAACCTAAAAATATATTTTTTGATATTGTTTGTGTAGAAATTAAAAACTCAATTACTAATGCGAAAAGCAACAATACAAATCCAAGTTTTTTGGTGTTTTTAATTCCAATTTTCATTGGTATGGTTTGTAATGAAATGGCATCGTATTGGATGTCTCTAATGTCAAAAGGCAAAATTAAAACCGCCACAATTAAAAAACGTTGAATTGCATATAGCGCGACACTTTCATCAATTACTTCTCCTGAGTTTACTATTGGTAAAACTACCGTTGTGCCAGCCCAAACAAATGCAACAATTATAATTTTCAAATAACTAATTGCTCGTAAACTTTTTTGTAATCCGCTTAAAAAAGGAATCGCATATAAAATCGTTAAAAAACCAAACGGAATAAACAATCCTAGTATTTGTATTGGCAATTTATAGGCATAATAACACATCAATAAAAAACACAAAAACGAAAAAACTTGTATGATTTTTAAATCCTTGGTTAAACTTCTATGATGAAATTTTGCAATCCCAAAATACTTCACAAAATTATATGCAGTTATGGTGCTATAAAAGATAAAATAATTAAATACTGAATTGTTTTCAATTTCAAAATAAAGTTCAGTAATTCGTGCAAAAGAAAACACTGCTAAAGCAGCATGAATACTTGAGTTCAGATAGAAATTAAAAAGCTTTTTTAGAAAAGTCATTATACAAAAATAGCATTTATGTTAACAACCCTATTAATTGGTTCATAAAATGTTCCTTTTAATTTATTTGAACAATACAATATTCTCGAATTTTAATTACTTTTGATACGCAAAATAAAAAGTGCATCGAATCCAACATAAAACAACTAAATAATGAACACAAATTCATTTCAAGTAAGACATATAGGGCCAAGTCCAACGGAGCAAAAAGAAATGTTAGCCACAATTAAAGCTGATTCTTTAGATCAATTAATTACAGAAACGATTCCTGATGATATTCGCTTAAAAAGCAAATTAGATCTTCCTGCGGCAATGAGCGAATATGAATACTTAAATCATATTCAAGAATTATCTTTAAAAAACAAGGTTTTTAAAAGTTATATCGGTTTAGGATATCATGAAGCAATTGTGCCAAGTGTAATTCAACGTAACGTTTTAGAAAACCCGGGTTGGTATACTGCTTACACTCCCTATCAAGCAGAGATTGCTCAAGGAAGATTAGAGGCTTTATTAAATTATCAAACGATGGTTTGTGATTTAACAGGAATGGAATTGGCAAATGCTTCTTTATTGGACGAAGGAACTGCCGCTGCGGAAGCAATGGCTTTGCTTTTTGATGTTAGAGAAAGAGCTCAGAAAAAAGCTGATGTAAACAAATTTTTTGTTTCAGAAGAAATATTACCACAAACATTATCGATTTTACAAACACGTTCTACGCCAATCGGAATAGAATTAGTTGTTGGAAATCATGAAGAATTTGATTTTTCTGATGAATTTTTCGGAGCAATTTTACAATACCCTGGAAAACAGGGACAAGTGTATGATTATTCAGATTTTGTTACAAAAGCAAACGGAAATAATATTAAAGTTGCAGTTGCTGCAGATATTTTAGCTTTAGTAAAATTAAAAGCCCCAGCAGAATTTGGAGTTGATGTAGTTGTTGGAACGACACAACGTTTCGGAATTCCGTTAGGTTATGGTGGTCCACATGCAGGATATTTTGCAACTAAAGGAGCTTACAAAAGAAGTATTCCTGGAAGAATTATTGGAGTTACAAAAGATATTGATGGTAAAAGAGCTTTGCGTATGGCGTTACAAACGCGTGAGCAACATATTAAAAGAGAAAAAGCAACTTCTAACATTTGTACTGCGCAAGTATTATTAGCAGTTATGGCAGGAATGTATGCTGTTTATCATGGAAAAGATGGTTTACAATACATTGCTGATAGAGTTCATTCTTCAACAGTAACATTATCAAATGCTTTATCTGACTTAGGATTTGAGCAAACAAACTCATCGTATTTTGATACAATTACTGTAAAAGTAGATGCTAAAAAGCTGAAAGTAGTTTCAGAGTCAAACGGAATCAACTTTAATTATATTGATGACAATACTGTTTCTATTTCTGTAAACGAAACCGTTTCATTAAAAGAAATAAATGATATTGTTAATTGTTTTACTGAAGCATTTAACTTAAATAATAGTTTAGTCACAGAACTTTCTTCTTCAAATAAGATTACAAAAAATGTTCAAAGAAACACAACGTTCTTAGGCAACGAAGTATTTAATACATACCGCTCAGAAACTGATATGATGCGTTATATCAAAAAATTAGAACGTAAAGATTTAGCATTAAATCATTCTATGATTTCTTTAGGATCTTGTACAATGAAACTAAACGCTGCTTCTGAGATGTTGCCGTTAAGCAATCCGAATTGGGGAAATATTCATCCATTTGTTCCTATAAATCAGGCGGAAGGATATCAAACGATTCTTAAAGATTTAGAGCATCAATTAAATATCATTACTGGGTTTGCAGGAACTTCTTTACAACCAAATTCTGGCGCACAAGGAGAATTTGCTGGATTAATGACAATTAGAGCGTACCACAAATCGAACGGAGATTCACATAGAAATATTTGTTTAATTCCCGCTTCTGCTCACGGTACAAATCCTGCTTCAGCAGTAATGGCAGGAATGAAAGTTATTGTTACAAAAACTGCGGAAAACGGAAATATAGATGTTGAAGATTTACGTGAAAAAGTAATTTTGCATAAAGATAATTTAGCTGCTTTAATGGTTACATATCCATCTACTCATGGAGTTTTTGAAAGTGCTATTAAAGAAATTACGCAAATCATTCATGATAATGGCGGGCAAGTATATATGGACGGTGCAAATATGAATGCGCAAGTTGGATTGACAAATCCGGCAACAATTGGCGCAGATGTTTGTCACTTAAATTTACATAAAACTTTTGCCATTCCTCATGGTGGTGGTGGCCCTGGAGTTGGACCAATTTGCGTGGCTCAACAATTAGTTCCGTTTTTACCTTCAAATCCAGTTGTTACAACTGGAGGAGATAACGCAATTACAGCTATTTCTGCAGCGCCCTGGGGTTCTGCATTGGCCTGTTTAATTTCTTACGGATATATTACCATGTTAGGTTCTGACGGATTAACAAATTCCACAAAGAATGCTATTTTAAATGCCAACTATATAAAAGATCGTTTGCAAGGACATTACGAAACATTATATAGTGGAGAAAAGAACAGAGCAGCTCACGAAATGATTTTAGATTGTAGAGATTTTAAGCAAAACGGAATTGAAGTTGTAGATATTGCTAAACGTTTAATAGATTATGGTTTCCACGCTCCAACGGTTTCTTTTCCTGTTGCTGGAACTTTAATGGTAGAACCAACAGAATCTGAAAGTAAAGCCGAATTAGATCGTTTTTGTGATTCATTAATTTCTATTCGGAAAGAAATTTCTGAAGCTTCTAAAGAAGATGCAAATAATCCGTTAAAAAATTCGCCTCATACACAAGAAATGTTAACTGCTGATGAATGGATTTTTCCATATACAAGAAAACAAGCAGCGTTTCCATTAGACTATATTGCCGACAATAAATTCTGGCCAACTGTTAGAAGAGTTGATGATGCTTTTGGAGATAGAAATTTAGTTTGTTCTTGTAACCCAATTGAAGACTATATGTAGAACACAATGTGTAAACGTGTAATTGTTTATGCTTTATTTGTTTAAAAGTTAAACCGCTCAGATACTAAACTTATTTCAGTATCAAGGCGGTTTTTTAACTAATTTTTCATTCCTGTGGAGACAGGAATATATAATAAGCAAAGTTTAGATTACTGCTTTACTGAAACGGGTTTAGCACAAGTAGCAGGAATGACAATTTCAACGGAAACACCGAGATATCAAGCAGGAAAAACTATATTTTTAGTTTGATAAAAACCTCAGGTATTCAAGCTTTCCTCTTTGAGCCCTGACATAGTATCGGGGAATTCCATCTATTAAATTTCGAGAAATAAAGTTACAACACATAACAATGTGCAAAAGACATCTTACAGAAATACTTAAACAAAAAAAAGCCTCAATATATTGAGGCTTCTTAAATATGGTTAAAATTCTAAAGAAATTATTTCTTGAATTTCGCGTATTTGTTTTTGAATTTATCGATACGTCCTGCAGTATCAACTAATTTAGATTTACCAGTATAAAACGGGTGAGAAGTTCTAGAAATCTCTAATTTAATTAGCGGATATTCTACACCTTCAACTTCTAAATTTTCTTTTGTATTAGCAGTAGACTTTGTTAAAAAAACATCTCCGTTAGACATGTCTTTAAATGCTACCATTCTATAATTTTCTGGGTGTATACCTTTTTTCATCTTACTTTTACTTTTATAATCTTTTAATATTTTGTTTATAAAAGAGTTAAGCTGGTAAATTCCTACTCTTAGACTTAAATAACAACATAAGTTATTTAAGGATGCAAATTTAACTATATTTTTAATAATACAAAGAAATAATTTATTTTATTTGTATAAAAATATTTCACCATGCGTTTATCAAAATATATTTCTCTATTAGTAATATCTCTAATTGTATTCACTTCTTGTAATGATGCTTACAAATTTAAGCTAACTACAACTAAAAACCTAGTAATCAACCAAGAGGCTACAGCTAGTTTAATAGAAGTAAATAACAAACCTATAGATTCTATTCGGTTTTTTGTAAACGGAAAAAGAGTTGAGACAGA
>JBLHOD010000040.1:0-8544 GCA_047622545.1 Polaribacter sp.
AATTCTAGATCATTACGATAGCCAACCAACTCTGTAATATCTTGTCCTACGCCTAAAACTCCATTAATTTTGCCGTTAACACTTCTACGCGTACTTGAATTTAATAAGACCATTACGCGCTCTCCATCTTTTGCAAATAGCGGAAATTCATAATTGGTAGTTTCTTTTCCTTTTAATGCGTCGTCTAAGACGTGTTTTACAGACTCTCTATAATCTTCTGTGATATAGGTTTGTACAAGGTCATTCCCTAATACTTCATCTTTTGTAAATCCTGTAATTTTTTCAGAAGTCTGGTTCCATTCGTTAACAAGTCCTTTACTGTCAATACCGAAAATAGGCGCATTGGCAGTGTCAATTAGTAGTGCTAACTCGTCTGCTCGTTTTTCTTTCTCCCTGTTTTGAAAAGCACGTTCCTTGTTAGCGATGGCTAATTGCTCTGTTTGTTTTAAAAGGATATCTTTTTGAACAGTTTGAGAGTTAATATCAAACATAATAGCGACATGTTTAATTATTTTCCCAGTTAGATCTTTAAAAGGCATAATGGTTATATCCATCCAATAGAGCCCTCCGTCTTTTTTCTTATTCAATATTTTACTTTTCCACACTTTCCCAGAACTAATAGTTGATATCATATTAGTAAAAAATACATCAGGTTGTTTTCCGCTCTTTAATATTCTATGATCTTGACCCATTAATTCTTCTCTATGGTATCCGTAAAGTTCACAAAACTTATCGCTCACAAATGTAATTTTGAAATTAGCATCAGTTTCAGAAACGATAGCTGCTTCATTTAAACAACTATTTTGTTGTTCTAACTCAACTTTAATAGTAGCTAATTCATCTGCCCGTTCTTCAATCTCTTTTTGAAAAGCAAGTTCTTTTTTAGCTAGTGCTAATTCATCTATTAGGTCATCATTCTTTTCACTTTGAAGAACAAGTTCTTTTTTTTCCAGTGCTAATTCATCTATTAGACCCTCTTTCTCTTCGTTTTGAAAATGTTTAAAACTTTCGCCCTTAGACGATAGTAGTTTAAGCTTTTCTTTTAAATTTTTAATTTCATTGATAAGGTCATCATTAATTTTACTCATAAGAAAAAACTATTTAAACACTTTTAACAAAAGAGAAACTGGAGGCTCTCTGTTAGAAATAACACTTGAAATGTACATAAAAAAACATCCTCCTCCAATAACAGAGGTGATAAATCAAACTATTTTAGACAGAAAGATAATTCTCTTACATGCACTCTTATTATTTAAGTTATTAATGTTTTACGTATCATACTACGAATCAATATCTTATATAAATTAAAAGGTCTTTTTCTTGCAAACAATAGATATCAGAAGCCGACTTAACAAATTAATTGATATTCTTATTATTTGTCTAATTTTAATGATTTTAGGAAAAAAACTTGACCGAATGGTTGGTTTCACTAAATTAAAAGAAAAAATTTAAAGCAATTAATAGAATTGCCCGTTTGTAGAATCAATCTATGAAATAGACCCTAAATTACACTAGAAAGGATTGGAGTAGAAGCAAGAACATATGTTTTTGGAATTTTCACAATAAAGGTTGTTCCGCTCCCTAATGTACTTTTGAGAATTATTATCGCTCCCATTTCGTTTACGGCTTCTTTTACAATTGATAGACCAAGTCCTGTTCCCTGAATTAAATCAACATTCTTTCCACGCATAAAAGGCATAAATATTTTTTCCATCTCTGATTTGTGTATTCCAATTCCAAAATCTGTAACCGAAATAATTGTATGGTCTTTTTCTGATGACAATTCAACGACAACTTTACCTGATTCAGGAGAAAATTTTAGAGCGTTACTAAGTAGGTTGACAAAAATATTTCTTCCCATTTTTTCATCAATGAAAAGATCAGTACTTTTTAATTCTTCGGGATCAATTAACGATACCTCGTGTGATTCGTTGTAAGAACTATAAACTTCTTCAATTATTTCATCAATAAAATTTCCAAGATTTACATTTATAGGGCTATTTTTAATTTTTCCTGCTTCAGCCTGACCAACAATTAACATATCGTCTAATAATTGTGTCATATGTAGCACCTGATTTTCTATTTTGTCTAGTTTCTTCGTAACCATAATTGACTCCATTTTATCTCCGTATTTTTTAATAGAGTCTGTAGCAAAATTAATTGCTGATAACGGAGTTCTAAATTCATGAGATGCCATTATATAAGCTAATCTTTATCATTGTTGTACAAGAAATAACAGAGAACTTAAAGATAGTAAATTATACTCTAATGCCTAACTTTTTTCGAAGTCGAAATAATAAAAGTATTACAAAGGCTACTAAAAACCCCTGTAAAAATAATATGCCTATATAATTATAATTCATAATTTACTAAAAAAACCTTTTTCTTGTCTATAAATTTTTCCAACACCTACATAGATACCAGCACCAATTCTTCTATAAATACTTTTAACAACATAACCAGCTCCAAGAGCATAACGTTTAAAATTTCCCCCTTCTAAATCAGCGTATTATATAGAAATATATGTTGCTAAATGGCTGTTTTCAAGACTGTAAACAGGAGTTTAAATCTTAGATAATAAGTTAGTTGTTAAAGGAGCGTTTCCTTTTTGATCTCCAACTAAGAATAATCTTACATCTTGTTGTAAAGAGATTTCGATTCTGTTTTGTCCGTAGCTAAAAAGTCCAAACAAAAGACAGAAAGTAATTACTAATTTTTTCATAATATGGGGTATTATAAATGATTAATTTGTTTAATACTAAAGGAATAAGAAAATTAATAATACCTATAGAATAGTACAGCGTAAATGTATTCAACAATACCAATCCAATCAATAGGCAATTTTCTTAAATATTTTAATTAAGATTAAAAGGCAGGTTTTCTAGCTTACTTAAAAACTTTATATGCATACTCTTTATTGCGGAATTTCATTAGAAGAAATGATAATTCCCTGTGTTATTTATGAACCGAATAATACTTTATTGTAAATACATAAAGAATTAAGTATTTTTGCTTGATGAACAAAAACTATTCCATTTCAGAACTTAATACCATTGCAAAAGAAATTATTGCAACATCAAAAAGTAATACCTTGCTTTTTTATGGAGAAATGGGCGCAGGTAAAACAACCTTAATTAAAGAAATTTGTAAAGAACTTGGAATTGAAGATGTTGCCAACTCTCCTACTTTCTCGTTGGTAAATGAATATCACACAGCAAATTCAGAGATTGTGTATCATTTTGATTTCTACAGAATAGAAGACGAAAACGAAGCGTATGACATCGGAATTGAAGATTATTTTTATGCTGATGCTTGGTGTTTAATTGAATGGCCGCAGAATATCGAAAATTTACTACCTTTAGAGTCCACTGAAATACACATTTCTGTTTTAGAAAATGGAAATCGAAATATTCAACTAAAAAATAAGATATGAGCCAATATTCTCCGTTTAGCAAAGAAGAATTACTTCCACAAGAAGAAATGCTAGAAATTAAAAAGCATAAAGGAGAATTATTTATTGGTTTACCCAAAGAAACGCATTTTGAAGAAAAACGCGTTTGTTTAACTCCAGATGCAGTTGCTGCGTTAACAGCTCACGGACATAGAATTGTTGTAGAAACTGGCGCAGGAGATGCTGCCAATTATAGTGATAAAGAATATTCTGAAGCGGGTGCAAAAATATCGGACAATGTAGAAGAAGCTTTTGGATGCAACATTGTCTTAAAAGTTGCTCCGCCATCTTTCCAAGAAATAGAATATATAAAACCACAGAGTGTATTGTTATCTGCTTTGCAATTAAAAACACAAACAAAAAAATATTTCGAAACACTTGCTAAAAAAAGAATCACAGCTTTTGCTTTTGATTATATAAAAGATGAACACGGATTTTATCCGATTGTAAAATCCTTAAGTGAAATTGCCGGAACAGCTTCTGTTTTAATTGCTGCAGAATTATTAAGCAATAGCAATAACGGAAACGGATTGTTGGTTGGTAATATTGGTGGCGTTCCTCCTACTGATGTTGTTATTATTGGAGCAGGAACTGTTGGCGAATTTGCTGCTCGTTCTGCCTTAGGATTAGGAGCTCGCGTAAAAGTATTTGATAATTCGATTACCAAATTAAGAAGATTACAACATTGTTTAAACACACCAATATATACATCAACCATACAACCAAAGACCTTAGCAAAAGCTTTAATGCGATGTGATATTGCCATTGGAGCAATCAGAGGGAAAAACCGTTCTCCTATTATGGTTACAGAAGATATGGTTGAACAAATGAAAGATGGTGCTTTAATTGTTGATGTGAGTATTGATTGTGGTGGATGTTTTGAAACATCAAGAGTAACAACACATAGCGATCCAACTTTTGTAGAACACGGAGTAACGCATTATTGTGTGCCAAATATTCCGTCAAGATATGCAAGAACTGCATCGGTTTCTATCAGTAATATTTTTACGCCTTACTTATTAAGTATTGCAGAAGAAGGCGGGTTTGAAAATGCAGCTCGTTTTGATAAAAGTTTGCGAAACGGAATGTATTTATATCATGGGATCTTAACAAGTAAAACCGTAGCTGATTGGTTTAATTTACCTTTTAGAGATATTAATTTATTGATTATTTAACCCATTTATTTTCCTACTTTTGCAATCCTAAATACTTATTGATGGAGTGGCCTAAACGTGTTTTATATTATTTAATTGGATTTTCTATTGGAGGAATATTTGTGTACTTTATTTGGACGGGTAAAGATGTTTCTTTTGATTACGGAATGGACGCAAGAACCCTGAAAACAATCCGGATTAGAGAAAAAGTGTATACACCAGAAGCGCAAGCAGTTTTAACACAAAACAATTTAGACTCTGTAACTGTAAATACAATTCTTGAAAATGGCGATGTTAGTTTTGGCGACAGTAAACCAAGAATAAAACCTTGTCCAGAATATTTGATTAGCGGAAAAGGTGATTTTTCAAACATTCAACTATATATTAAACGTTGTGATTCTACTGCAACAATTCAGAAAGTCATTTTCAAGTAGTTTAAATTTAGTTTTACACTATTTTTCAAAATAAAAAAGCCTCATTTAATGAGGCTTTTTAGATTGTATTAGTTACTTTTTAATTCCTGGTAAATTAACGGGTTTCTTTGTTTGCCAATGAAAAATTGGTGCTTTCTTTTTTACTGGTGCAATCTCATCTAAGTTGTTTGCATCATACAACACTCCGTTTTTTATCACATATTTAAGTGTGTTTGTGTTTCTTAAATTATCTAAAGGGTTTTTATCCATAATTAAAATATCTGCCAATTTTCCTGATTCAATACTTCCCAAATCTCCGTCCAACCCTAACGCTTTGGCTCCTAAAAGTGTCGCTGTTCTTAAAGCATCTATATTTTTCATCCCACCACTTGCAACCGACCAAAGTTCCCAATGAAAACCAAGTCCCTGTAATTGTCCGTGGCTACCAATTCCTGCTAATCCATCTGCTTCCACTAAATCTTTCATAAACTCAGCATGCTTTTGAAACACATGCTCTTCATCCATAAACCATCCCGGTCTTCTTCTCGATTTACTTGCCAATTCTCTATAAGGTGTAAAATATTGCATTTTAGCGTCATTATATGGATTTTCTCTTGAGTAATAATAATTTTCTGCCCAGGGACCTCCATAAGAAACCAATAATGTTGGCGTTACTGCCATTTTAGATTCCGCAGTACTTTTAATTACATCTTTATAAATTGGATAAATGGGGAATGAATGCTCTTGACCTGGATAACCATCAAGCATTTGTGTCATATTCAATTTAAAATCTAACGAACCTTCTGTTGTTGGCATCAATTTTAATTCTTTTGCTGCCATTATAATCCATTGACGTTGTTGTCTGTTACCAGCAACATACATTTTAATTGATTTGGTCTTATAGTATTTACTGTACTGTTGTAAAACATCTTTAGCGTGACTTAAACTTTTAATATTATAAGACCAATATCCTATTCCTGGACCAGTACTATACACTCTTGGACCATGCATCATTCCTGCATCGACCATGTCAGAATACGTTAATACATCTGTTGTGTTTGTTTGTGGATCACGTGTTGTGGTTACTCCATAAGCTAAATTTGCTGAATAAATCCAAATTTGATTTTTATGAATGCCCCAGTTTGGCCACATATGTGCATGTGTATCAATAAATCCTGGAGTAATTGTTTTTCCAGAAACATCAATTACTTTTGCTCTATTTGGAACTTTAAAACTTCCTGAAGCTCCAACTTGAGTTATTCTATTATTTACAATTAAAACATCTCCATTTTCTATTACTTCATTCCCGTTCATAGTGATAATTCTACCACCTTTTAGCAAGATAGTTCCTTTAGGAGTTGCTTTTTTATAACCTACTTTTATCGTGTATTCATCTGCTTTAAATTTTTCAAGCTCCTCATTCTTTTTATCTTTATCGGTTTTCTCTGTTGATTTTTCTGTTGTTTTTTTCTTTTTCTCTGCAGCTAAGTTCTCAGCAAAAGCTGTTCCTTTATCTAAATCATACACAAAATGACTAGCCCCTAAAGACCAATGCACTCTTTTACTATCAGAAGACCATGCTGCGAACTCTCCTCCCATAATGGTTAATTTTTGAGCAGGGAATGCAGCTTTATCTGCATTTGCCAAAGATATTGATGCGGCTTTACCAATTTTAGGAATCAGAACGGTATAAATCTCATTATTGATTTTTGCTAATGCTTTTTTACCATCTGGAGATATTTTTATGTCTTGGGGTATAGAACCTTTGTTGCTTTCTTTCCATTCTTCAATTTCATTTGGTAATATTCCATGATCTTCTCCAAATACAAAAGGAGAATTCATTAGAATTCCTCTCAATTTTAAATGTGATTTTTCATCTGTTCCATCCCAACGAATAGAAATCAATCCGTTTGTAACATGATTTAAGTAAATTCGATCATCAACTTTTGAAAAATGAATATTTCCTCTACTTTTAGAACGCGCTATTGTAGTAATATCTCCTCCGTTTGAGGCTATCCAAGCAATCTCTTCTGTATTTGACCAATATGAGACAGCGTCTACAAAACTTTGGGCACTTCCTTTTAAGAAAGCAATTCTATCTGAATTATATGACCAAGATGGATTGTTATAAAAACCTGGTTCTTTTGTTAGTTTCACAACTTTTGCCCTTCCTGTTACATTTATTTTATATAAATGTCCTTCCGGATGGTTCCAGGTTGTAAACACCAAATTTTTACTATCTGGAGACCAAGATGGTTGCGCTTCTGTAAAATTATTTTTAGTCAAACGTCTTGGGCTACCATTAGGAAAATCCATCACATACAATCTATTTAATGCTGTAAAAGCTAACATTTTTCCATCAGGAGAAGGAACAGCGTCTCTAATTTGAGTTACAAAAGCATCTGGAGCATCATCAATCGGATATTTGAAAGCAAGTCTTGGACCTAATTCAATATTTACATCTACATTAAACGGAATCTCAGTTGCATTGTTTGTTGCTAATGAGATAGAATATATTTTTCCGCCATAAGAAGTAATTAAATTTTTACTGTCTGGAGTAAAATCCATCCCAGGCAACACTCCTAAAGTCGCCATAGATTCTTGTTCATCGCGTTGAACAGGATATGCTAACCAACTTTCTTTTCCATTTTGAAGATCACGCAAAACCAATCCTGTTTTATCTTCAAATCTACTTCCGTACACCAACCATTTACCATCTTTAGATAAAGTTGGGGTAAATGAAGAGCCGTAACGATTTGTTATTACTTCAGTTGTACCATCGGTTCTATTAAAAGTCATTACCTGATATTGTGGCAACTGCGCATTATAATCCCATGCATTTGTTCTTGATGAAAAATAAATTAGATTACCGTCAGCACCAAAAGCAGGATCAGTTGTTTTTAAATTAGTTGGGGCACTAATTAATTTTGCTCCAGAACCTCCGCTTTTATGATATAAATAAGGTTTAATATTCGATGTTCCACTTGTACCTACAATGTATTCACCATCTGTACTCCAATCTGCAGAAAAATGCTTTTGATTCGATCCTTTTGTTAATTGTATTTCTTCATTCGTTTTTAAATCTCTAATCCAAATATTATCTGAACCGCTTTTGTCCGAGATAAATACAATAGAATTTCCATCCGGGCTATATCTAGCGTGAACATCATACGCCATTCCATTTGTTACTTTTGTTGCTTTTCCTCCAGAAATAGGGATTGTATATAAATCTCCCATCATATCGAAAATAATTTCTTTTCCATTTGGATGAACATCTAAAGACATCCAAGTTCCTTCTTGGGTATTAAAAGATAATTTTCTTTCTGGTTCAAGCGGCAATTCTTTTGTTGCTGCCTTTGTTGTATCTTTTTTCTGTTCAACCTTTTCTTGAGCAATTATTGTCGTTGTAAATAACACTAAGACAAGAAGGAGCTTGGTAAATAGTTTGGTTTTCATAATTATAATTGATTAAAGTTAAAAAGGTGAATAAATATACATAAAATTATGTATCAAAATCACTTTGCCA
>JBLHOD010000041.1:0-8521 GCA_047622545.1 Polaribacter sp.
CATCTTTAAAACCTAACAATTTTTTAACCCCTTCAACTCCTAAACCAGGACCGCTTACAATTGCTGCTCTTGCAGATTTTTTTTCTACATAAATTAATTCATTATAAGAACCATTTCCATATTGTTGCTCTTCAGAAAAAATTAACAACACCGAGTTCTGCTCTTTATTTCCTGTTAAATAATAAAAATTGGGGTCTTGATGATATACATAATCTACATCATTTGCTCTATTTCTAGTAGCATTTGCAAAGAAAACAGCAACTGAATTTTTTGGCATTTTTGAACGTAATGCTTCTCTCCTTTCTTTATGAAATTCTTTCGATAGAAAATCTTTTGGTAAATCTTTTCCTTGTGAAAAACTAAACGTTGTTGCTAACAACAAAAGTGCAATGAGTAATTTTTTGGTGTACATTTTTAAATGGTTTTATAAAAGTTGATCTCTCAAATGTACTGTTATTTCATAAAAAAGACGAAAATTCATAAGCAATATTAACAAAACATTAATGAAACCAATAAAAACTAATCCGAGATAAATAGAAATATAATTCTACATTTTTAATACATTAGCAAAAAATTTTATCAAACAACAAAATAGATTTAATTAGAATGAAAAATACTGCACTAACTCACGTACACCAAGCTTTGAATGCTAAAATTGTTCCTTTTGCTGGTTATAATATGCCCGTTTCTTACGAAGGAATTAACGCAGAACACGAAACTGTTAGAAATGCTGTTGGTGTTTTTGATGTAAGTCATATGGGAGAATTCTTTTTAAAAGGAGAAAATGCCTTGGCTTTAATTCAAAAAATTGCATCAAATGATGCTTCTAAATTATCTCCAGGAAAAGCACAATACAGTTGTATGCCAAATAATGATGGCGGAATTGTAGATGATTTAATTATTTACATGATTTCTGATAATGAATATATGTTGGTAGTAAATGCTTCTAATATAGAAAAAGATTGGAATTGGATTTCTTCTCATAATGACTTAAATGTTACTATGACAAACAAATCTGATAATTGGTCTTTATTGGCAATTCAAGGTCCAAAAGCTGTTGAAGCAATGCAATCGCTAACTTCTGTAGATTTGTCTACCATTAAATTTTACACTTTTCAAATAGCAAATTTTGCTGGTATAGAAAATGTAATTGTCTCTGCAACTGGTTATACTGGTTCAGGTGGGTTTGAAGTGTACGTTAAAAATGAAGATGCAGAAGAATTATGGAATAAAGTTTTTCAAGCTGGTGCTGATTTCGGAATTAAACCAATTGGTTTAGCTGCAAGAGATACATTACGTTTAGAAATGGGTTATTGTTTGTACGGAAATGATATCAACGATACCACTTCTCCTATTGAAGCTGGTTTAGGTTGGATTACAAAATTCACGAAAGACTTTGTAAACTCAGAAGCTTTAAAAGCTCAAAAAGAAAATGGTGTTACACGTAAATTAGTTGCTTTTGAATTAACAGAACGCGGAATTCCAAGACACGATTATGAAATAGTAGATACAAACGGAACTGCAATTGGAATTGTAACTTCAGGAACCATGAGTCCTACTTTAGGAAAAGGAATTGGAATGGGGTATGTAACCGTAGAAAATGCTAAAATAGATTCAGAAATTTTTATTCAAGTTCGTAAAAATGCAATTCCTGCAAAAGTGGTGAAGTTGCCTTTCTATAAAGGGTAAAAATATTACTTATATAAAAAAAGCCTACTTTTAAGTAGGCTTTTTTTTATGAAGAAAACGGGATTGTTATTTTCTGAATTTATTTCTAAGAATCATTTGCTTTAAGTTCCTTTTCAAATCATTTCCCGCATCAAAAACCATTTGTTCGTTTGTTGGAAATTGGATTGCTTTTACTTTAATCAGGTCTTTAAAATCTCCAGTTAAAGCTCTTTCATCTCCTTTATAATTTGCATATACATGTTCAAAAAAATAGCCACTTTTAACAGGGAAAGATTTTAATAATTGTTGAGTATTAAAATTAACATATCTAACTTGACCAAAAACTTCCGTTGTTTTTAGCTGTGTAATTTGATTTAATACACAACGAACTTTTATTAATTTATCTACCTTTATTTTGTTTCCTTTAGCATCAACGACTTCTTTTCCATTTTTATCTACTTGATATTCCCAGCCATCAATAATTTCTCTTTTCTTTACAAACTCTTTCTCTTTTATACGTTCTGGAGAAATCCGTATCTCTTTTAGTATCAAATCTAAACCAAAATCATAATTTATAGTATTGTTTGGTGTACTATGGTAAACTGTCCATTTATCATCAAAACCGTATGTATCAAAATCCAATAAATCTTTTGCCAAACGTTTTGGGATAATTTGTTTAGTACTGTTTTTCATTGAAACCAAGACGTAATCTGTTCCTTTTGAATATGCCTTTTCTATTAAGCTTCTTGTGTCTTTATAATTAGGACTTAAATTTTCTATATAAACCAAATCATCATATATTCTTCTATAATCTAATTTACTTGCAGACTTAAATAAAGTTATTGTGTTGTTGTATAATTGAATCGTTAATTTATTTTTTGAGTCAATTATTTCTGAAGTATAATTTTTAAATTCAAACTGAGCTTCAATTCCATTTCTTGAATTTCTTAATGGCAGTAAAGGTTTAATTATTTCTTGCCATTCATTAATTTTTAAATATGAATTATAAATATCTTCTATACTTGAAGGGTTTCCATCTTTTTTTAAAAAATCAATTCGAGATAAATCTCTTTGTGTAGCTTTCTTAAAAGCTTCTTCTAACATTGGAATATATGGCTGATTCCCTTTTTTTGTTTTACTTTTTCTGAGGTTTTCGACAGCTAAAGAAATTGCTTTATCATAATTTCCAGAATTGATTGCTTTCTGAGTAGTTTTTACGCTACTACACGCAGAAATAATCAATAAAAAAAGTAAAGCAAGCGTACTATTTTTCATACTAATTTAATTTAATATTGTTTCGGTTTCTTTGCCATATCTAGACTAAAAAAAGATTGAAAATATTTAAAATCTTTTTCTTTATCATCTGTCGTATAATATGGTTCAGAGATTTTTACTTGCTTCTTTTTAAAATCTAACGTTGCCATTACAATAGGTACCTTCGCTCCTTTTGCAATATAATAAAAACCAGTTTTCCACTTTGCTATTTTCTTTCTTGTTCCTTCTGGAGATAAAGCCAGTCTAAATTCATCTTTTGTGTGAAACACATTTATAATTGCATCCACCAAATTATTACTTTGAGACCTGTCAACTGGTGTACCACCCAAACTTCTAAAAATAAAACCAAACGGACCTTTAAATAAAGAATCTTTACCAATAAAGTTGATCTTTATAACAGAGGTGTTTCTTGCTAAAATTCCGATCGGAAAATCTTGCCAACTTGTGTGAGGTGCTGCAATTACTACATATTTTTTAATGTCTTTTGGGAAATCGTTTACCAATTTCCAGCCCATTAATTTAGTGAAGATAAATTTTGAAATCATGAAGGTGTATTAAGTTTACAAATAAAACACATATTATTATGTACACAAATATAAAACTCTTAATTTTAGTATCTTTAAAATAGTCTATCAAAAGTTATGGAAATTACCTTACAAATACTGATGCTAATTGGTTTAGCCGCAACCATATTCTATCTTTATAAAACTACGAATAGTAATGCTACAAAAAGACCCGATGATGAAGCCTTAAAAATGCAACAGCAATTAAATGATCAATTGCGAGATGAATTGCAAAAAATTAGAGATGAAAAGGACTCTTTAACCATAGAGAATACAAAGAATCAAACCGATAATACCAATCTCAAAGAAAAATTAGAGCTCAACAAACAAGATGTAGAAAAGCTACAAGAGAAATTTACCAAAGAGTTTGAAAACCTAGCAAACAAAATCTTAACAGATAATTCAAAAACCTTTAAAGAGCAAAATAAAGAAAGTATAGAAGGCATTCTAAATCCTTTAAAAGAAAGAATTGATGGGTTTGAAAAGAAAGTAGCCGAATCTCAAAAAGAAAGTATCGGAATGCATTCTGCGCTAAAAGAGCAATTGCGTGGATTAAAAGACTTAAATCTACAAATGAGCAAAGAAGCCATCAACCTAACAAAAGCGTTGAAAGGCGATTCTAAAGTACAAGGTGATTGGGGAGAAACACAGTTAGAAATGTTGCTAGAGAAAGCAAATCTTACCAAAGGAATTCATTTTGAAACACAAGGCGGATATAGAGATGATGAAGGGAAACTAAAAAAGCCAGATTTTATAATTAACTTACCAGACGATAGACATCTTATTATCGACTCAAAAGTATCGTTAACTGCCTATGAATCCTACACAAGTTCTGATGAAGAAATAGATAAAGAAATCAGTTTAAAGAAACATTTAGAAAGTCTTAGAAAACATATCAAAGACCTAAGTAGTAAAAAATACGACAGCTTGTACGAGATTAATACACCCGATTATGTATTAATGTTTGTACCTATAGAACCTGCATTAATGATTGCATTAAACAATAGTAACGATCTGTATTTAGAAGCTTTAGATAAAAATGTGGTATTGGTTTCTACCTCAACTTTATTGGCTACCTTAAGTACTGTTTCTTCGATGTGGCGACAAGAAAATCAGAAGAAAAATGTATTGGCAATTGCAGAGCAAGCAGGAAAATTATACGATCAGTTTGTAAACCTTACGGATGATTTAATAAAAGTAGGAAATCAATTAAAAACTGTACAAGGAAGTTATGATACTTCAATGAAAAAACTAACTGGAAAAGGCAATTTAATCACAAAAGTTGAACGCATAAAAGTACTTGGCGCAAAGACGAGTAAAAATCTAAATAAAAACCTATTAGATAGAACTACTGAAGAATAACTAAACCTTCAACTTCTTTACCAATTTTCCAACTGTTAATCCTTGTACAATTATTGAGAAGATTACAACGATATACGTAATTACTAAGAATAAATCTCTGTGCATTTCGTTTGTTAATCCTAAAGCCAAAGCGATGGAAATTCCGCCACGCAATCCACCCCAAGTCATAATAATGTTTGTATTTGGGACAAAATCTAACTTCTTTTTAAAGATACTAATCGGAATTAATAATGATAAAAATCTACATGCTAATATCAACGGAATTGCAATTAAACCAGCAACAATATATTCTCCTTTTACAATTAAAACAAGCATTTCCATCCCTATCAATACAAATAAAACTGCATTCAATAAAATATCTATCAATTCCCAAAACTTATCTACATAATGCTCCGTAGCTTCTGACATTGCAGAATTTCTTACGGTATCATTACCAACAATTAAGCCAGCTGTAACCATTGCTAGTGGTGCAGATAAATGTAATTTTTGTGCAATTACAGTCCCGCCCATTACCGCAGCAACGGTAATAATAACTTCAATATCATAATCATTAATAGATTTTAATAATCTGTAGGTAATCCAACCTAAAACTACTCCTAAAAGGATTCCACCCAATACTTCTTTTGCGAATAATTGCAACACGTCAAATACCTCAACTTTATCAGCTCCAAAAGAGGCAATTTCAAAAATAGTTAAGAAAACCACTACTCCAACTCCATCATTAAATAATGATTCTCCAACAATTTTGGTTTCTAATTTTTTAGGAACATTTGCTTTCTTTAAAATACCTAAAACGGCAATTGGATCTGTTGGAGAAATTAGTGCTCCAAACAACAAACAATAAATAAACTCGACTTGCATTCCAACCAATTGCAAAATGTAAAACATACTAATTCCGACTAAAAAAGTGGATACCAAAACACCTAATGTAGAAAACATCAAAACTGGCCAACGTTGTATCTTTAGTTGATTGAAATTGGTATGCAAAGCACCAGCAAACAAAAGAAAACTCAACATTTCTTCTAACAATAATTCTCTAAAATTTAATTTAGAAATCATTTCTTTTTCGAAATTTAATAACGTCGGATCAAAATAACTTAAAGCAATTACAAATAAGGTACATAGAATTGTAATTATCATCAAACCAATCGTGTTTGGTAGTTTTAAAAACCGAACATTAATGTATCCAAATATTGCTGATAAAAAAATAAGTATTGTGGCAATTAAATAAGCATCCATTGTAATTATTTAAAGAATTATTAAATATAAAAATAATCTATTATTCATTATTAGAAAAACGAAAAAAGCAGTTAAATGACTGCTTTTGTAGTAAAGAACCACTGAGTGATTTACATTACAAATAATCTTCTAGAGCTCATCATTTCTTCAACTCGTTCTCCAATAGATGTTAATGCTTCATCGTTATCGTGATGCTGAATTGCTTCATCAATAAAATCAACAATTGCTTGCATATCGGTTTCTTTTAATCCTCTTGTTGTAACAGCTGCAGTTCCAATTCTAATTCCTGACGTTACAAACGGACTTTTATCATCAAAAGGAACCATATTTTTATTTACAGTAATATCAGCTTTTCCTAAAGCGATTTCGGCATCTTTACCAGAAATATTTTTGTTTCGCATGTCAATCAACATCATATGATTGTCTGTTCCGCCAGAAATAATATCATATCCTTTTTCTACAAATGCTTTTGCCATAGCAGCTGCATTTTCTTTTACTTGTAATTGATATTCTAAAAATTCATCTGTTAACGCTTCTCCAAAGGCAATCGCTTTTGCTGCAATCACATGTTCTAACGGACCTCCTTGATTCCCAGGAAAAACAGCCGAATTAATTAAAGTCGACATCTTTTTTGGACTTCCATTCTTTAAATTTTGCCCAAATGGATTTTCAAAATCTTTTCCAATCATAATCATTCCTCCTCTTGGTCCACGTAACGTTTTATGAGTTGTTGTGGTCACTATATGACAATGTGGTAATGGGTCATTTAAAATTCCTTTTGCAATTAATCCTGCTGGATGAGAAATATCTGCCATTAAAATAGCGCCAACGCTATCAGCAATTTTTCTAAAACGCTTAAAATCGATATCTCTAGAATATGCAGAAGCACCAGCAATAATTAATTTTGGTTGATGTTTTTTTGCTTGCTCTTCGATATGATTGTAATCAATTATACCCGTTTCTTTATCAACACCATAAAAAACAGGGTTGTATAATTTACCTGAAAAATTTACTGGAGAACCGTGTGTTAAATGTCCACCATGCGATAAATCAAATCCTAAAATAGTATCTCCAGCTTTTAAACAAGCAGCATAAACAGCAGTATTTGCTTGCGAACCAGAATGTGGTTGAACATTTACATATTCTGCTCCAAACAATTCTTTAGCTCTATCAATTGCAATTTGTTCTACAATATCTACAATTTCACATCCACCATAATATCTTTTACCAGGATATCCTTCTGCGTATTTATTGGTTAAAACTGAACCTTGAGCCAGCATTACTTGATCACTTACAAAGTTTTCTGAAGCTATTAATTCTAAGCCATTTTGTTGTCTTTCTTTTTCCTCTTGAATAAGGTCAAAAATTTGATTATCTAGTTGCATTGTTGTTTGTTTTAATAAAGATTATCAAAAGTAATAAAAATCATTTTGCAACTAACAACTTTCTAGTATATTTGATAAAAATTTAATAACATTAGTTAAAAACTAATACTAGATATATTCAAATGAAATTAACTGCAAATAATCCAAATAGAAAATCGTGGCTTCATGTTTCTAAAGATTCAGATTTCCCAATTCAAAATATTCCTTTCGGTGTATTTATTACAAAAGATGATATCATTACCATCGGAACAAGAATTGGAGATAACGCAATCGATTTAGGCGCCTTGCATCAATTAGGATATTTTGAAGGAATTCCGCTTACAGATGATATCTTCTTACAAGACTCATTAAATGATTTTATTGCTGATGGCCGTAAAACTTGGCGTTTGGTACGTAATAGAATTGCAGATATTTTTGACGTTACTAAAAGTGGATTAAGAGATAATAAAGAACATAAAATAGAAATCATTTTTAGAATGGAAGAAGTAGAAATGTTATTACCTGTTAATGTTGGTGATTACACAGATTTTTATGCAAGTAAAGAACATGCTACAAATGTAGGTACTTTATTCCGTGGTCCAGAAAACGCATTAATGCCAAACTGGTTACATGTTCCTATCGGATATCACGGTAGAAGCTCTTCTATCATTCCGTCTGGATCACCTATTAGAAGACCTTACGGGCAATCAAAACCTGCAGAAGGAACGAACAATCCGGGATTTGGTCCATCAAAATTGTTAGATTTCGAATTAGAAATGGCGTTTATCACAACAGATTCAAATACATTAGGAGATCGTATTTCTATTGAAGAGGCAGAAGAATATATTTTCGGAATGGTGTTGTTTAATGATTGGTCTGCTAGAGATATTCAAGCATGGGAATATCAACCATTAGGTCCGTTTTTAGGAAAAAACTTTGCATCAACCATTTCTCCTTGGATAGTTACTTTAGATGCTTTAGAGCCATTTAGAACTGATAATCCAAAGCAAGTAAACGAACCTTTACCCTATTTAAAAATTGATGGTAAAA
>JBLHOD010000042.1:0-8058 GCA_047622545.1 Polaribacter sp.
TCGTAGAAAAGTTAAAAGAAAGCATTCCTTTTTACGCGATAAGACATGTTGTTCATCCAGGGTTAACTGGTTGGGCACAAGTTAATTTTCCGTATGCAAATACTATAGAGGAACAGCAAAGAAAACTGAGGTACGACTTATATTACATTAAAGAAAGAAATACTTTTTTAGACTTTAAAATACTAGTTAAAACTATTTCTACCATATTATTTTTTAAAGGTCAATAAACCTTTTAATAAAAACAAAAAACGAATACCAAGGAGTACTATAAAAGGCAAACTTGCAAGCGGTAATAACTGTATTTTCCCAACCCAAACAATCGGAATAATTAAGAGTAAAACAATAAGTGCTTTTATATATGTTTTTACCCACAACTTTGGGTTTTTATTTAAAATATAAAATGCTACAACTACATTTGGAGCAAACGCCCATAAAAAATTAAAATTGGTTGGAGTAGTAGAGTGATCAGTAAAAAACCATAAGAAAACGATAACTAAACCAATGATTCCTGTAGAAAAGAATAACAAAAAGTCAAACCATCTTGTTCTCTGTTTCCTTTTTACATCTTTATAAGTAATAAAAAGACCAAGTATTAATATTAATGTAAAAACGATAAACGGATTGAAAATTGAAGGTTTAATTATTAATTCTTCAAACTTTAAAATATAACGATCCTCTTTAATTAAATTTTCAGAAACAGCACCTCGTTTTACAGTTGCGTTTTTAAATCCTCGATACACATAATCTGGTAAATACATGTATTGTTTCACTGTAGCAACTTTATCTAATTTACTTCCTAAAGCTAAATTTATTCCAAAACTCCCCCAAGTATTCCAAGGTATTTCTTTGTTCATTAATTGCCGAAAAGATTGATTTTCTTCAATATGATTTTCCTTAAAGATCACTTTGTCTTTTAAAATATTTTCTGTAATTTCTCTTAATATTGTAGCACAATTATTAAAAAAAGGATCATATAAATAGGTAGCATTCTTTGGTTTTGCATTGTTTTCTAAATACTCAAAAAATTTCTGCTTTTCAGATTGATTTAAATTTAAGATTTGTTCTTTTATCCAGCGTTTATCTCTTTGATAACCTCTCACAAAATAATGAAATGGATAACTTTCTAATTTATATAATAACTTTCCTTTGGTAAAGTTTAAGTAAAAATTTGGAGCATCAAAATCAAAAATTCCGTAGTTGTAAGCAATATCAAAATCAATGTCTTTTACTCTAATTGTACTATGACCAAAACCTTCATATAATATTTCCCCTGGACCAGCAGTAATGATACTTATTTCTGCTTTTTCCGATAATTGTTTGTGCTGAGAGAATGTAAATTGAATTACAAATAATGTTAGAAATAAAGAAATGTATTTAGTTTTCATCACCATTAATTTCTAAAAAATTTATAATCAATTTTAATTGAAAAAATATTTGAATACAATGCATTACCAACACTTCCAATATTTGTTAGTGCGTAATCTACTTGAATTCCGTTGTACTTAAACCCAACTCCAAAATTTGGTTGTAATGAAACTGATTTACTTCCATCAAATTGCTTTGTATTCTGAATGTTTCCAATTCCGGCTCGTAAATAGACCAATTCTGTATAATCTAATTCGAAACCAATTGTTGGATCAACACTAATAATATTTGATGAAATGATATCGTTTGTTTCTGCAAAACGCATGTTTAAATCGATTTCTGTTAATAAATGAAAATCTCTTGCTACTCTAAATTTACGTGCAACACCAAGTTGTATTTTCGGTTTTGTTATTTCTGTGGTTTCTGGCAATTCTTGATTTTGCCCAGGAATTGAATTTTTAATTTTATCAAATTCAACAGTATTAATGTTCCAAGTATTATAGGTTGTTGTAATATCTCTTACCATTAAACCAAACTTCCAATCATTTCTTTCAAACTGAATACCAGCATCAAATCCAAAGCCCCAAGAAGAAGCAAAGTCGCCAATAACTCTTCTAATTACTTTGGCATTTACACCAAAATACATGTCTTTAAAAATTAAGTTTCTAGCGTAAGAAAAAGTAAAAGCATAATCAGCTGCAGAAAAAAGACTAATTCTGTTAAAATTAATATTTCCTTCACTATCAATAAGTTCTGTAGTGTTTAAAATATCATCAACTCCAAATCTAATAACTGAAATTCCGACAGCACTTTTATCATCAATCGGTAAAGCAATTGCAGCAAAATTATAATTGGCAATTCCTGCGAAATAGGATGCATGCATTAACGAACCTTCATAATCTTCTAAATTCATTAAACCTGCTGGATTCCAATAGATTGCATTTACATCATTACTTGTTGCTACAACAGATTTGCTCATTCCTAAAGCTCTAGCATCTACACCAATATTTAAAAATTCGTTAGAATAATTTCTAAAAGTTTGTGCTGTTAATTGGAGTGAACAGAATAAAAAAAGAAAGAAATATTTTTTTTTCAAAATAGTTGATTACTAATTACAAATATCTAAAATCCTATTGTAATAACCATTGTTAACCTAAGATATTGTTTGTTCTATCTTGATTTGAATATTTTCTTCAATAAAACGGCTAATTCGTTTTTCTAACCACCTACTTTCATTTTGTTTAAAAGATGATATAAATCCAACATGACCTCCATATTTTGTAACTTCTAGAAAGAAATTCTCTGAATCTCCAGCTTCTTCATAAGGAAAACATTCTTCTCCTAAAAATGAATCATCTTTAGCGTTTATTAATAAAGTTGGTTGTTTTATTTTTGATAAATACGGTTTAGAACTTGCTTTCTTCCAATAATCTTCTGGGCTTTCAAAACCAAAAACAGGTACCGTATATAAATGTTCTAAATGTTTAAATCGAGAAGCTTTAAAAAGTTTTTCTGTGTCTATTTTAAACTCTGGAAATTTGAACGATTTTTCTAAGACTTTTAATCGGATGGTTTTCAAGAACTCATCAATATAGAGTTTATTTTTTAGCTTATCCATTTCGCGTTCAGAACTAGAAATATCAATAGGAACTGAAGTAGCAATAGCACCTTTTATTTTTGGTGAAAGTGTTTCTGCAAATTCGCCCATATATTTTAAGGTTAAATTCCCTCCTAAACTAAACCCGATGATAAGAATGTTCTCATAAGAATAATTCTCTAAAATATGATTGACAACAAAATGAACATCTTCAGTTTTACCGCTATGATACGTTCCTAACAACCAATTATCTTCACCGCTACAACTACGTAAATTAAAAGAAACTGTATCTATTCCTTTTCCATTCAACTCGTTTGTGGTAGAAATCATGTATTTAGATTCTGAACTTCCTTCTAAACCATGAATTAAGATTGCCAACGTATTAGAGTTTGCTTTTGAAAAATCTAAATCGATAAAATCGTTATCCCAAGTAAAAATTCTTTTTCGAGTATATGAAGTTGTTTCTTTCATAAATAACGGACGATACATCGTGTTAAAATGTCCGTTTTTAAACGGTAAAGAAGGATTGAAATCTGAATTATAGATTGGCATTAAATTATTTTTAAGCAATTTGAAATACAAAGATGATAAAAAAAGAAAGAAATTGAAATAAGAGCAGATTGATTTTCTTATTTTCGCTTTATAAAATGAATCAAACAAGATGAAAAAACACATTCCGAATTTAATCACTTTAGGAAATTTATTATTTGGAACAATTGCAGCAATTGCTGCAGTAAATGGTAATTATGAAATTGCAGCCTTGTCTGTAACAATAGGGATTGTTCTTGATTTTTTTGATGGTTTTTTTGCTAGAATATTACATGTTTCTGGCGAATTAGGAAAACAACTAGATTCATTAGCAGATATGGTTACAAGTGGTGTAGTTCCTGGAATTATAATGTATACTTTGTTGCAGGAAAATTCATTGAATTTATTTAAAAAAACGGCAGATACTTTTAATATTGCTTCTTTTAGTACTGGGTATTTACCTTATTTTGGTTTGCTATTAACGCTAGCTGCATGTTATCGTTTAGCAAATTTTAATATTGACGAACGTCAGTCAGATTCTTTTATTGGAATGCCAACGCCAGCAATGAGCCTGTTTGTGATTTCTTTACCTTTAATTCCCATATATTCTGACAATCAGTTTTTTATTGATTTGATACAAAATAATTATTTCTTATTTGGAATAACATTAGTGTTAAGTTTTTTAATGAATGCAGAAATTCCGTTATTCTCATTAAAATTTAAGAATTATAAAGTAAATGAAAATATATTAAAATATGTGTTTCTATTGGTTTCTATACTAATGATTTTATTTTTGGAAGTAATTGCAATTCCGTTAGTGATAATATTATATGTAGTATTATCTATTGGAAGTAATTTAAGTAAGAAGAAGGCTTAGAATTTTCGTTTTTTTAATTCGAAATCTTTACCAAGATACACTTTACGTACAGTTTCATCAGCAGCTAACTCTTCTGGAGTTCCTTCTTTTAAAATGCTTCCGTTGTACATTAAAAAGGTTTTATCTGTAATAGCCAATGTTGCTTGTACATCATGATCGGTAATTAGAATACCAATATTTCTGTTTTTAAGTTGTGCAACAATACTTTGAATATCTTCTACAGCAATCGGATCAACTCCTGCAAAAGGTTCATCCAATAAAATAAATTTTGGATCAGAAGCTAAACAACGCGCAATTTCAGTTCTTCTACGCTCGCCACCAGATAATAATTCTCCTTTATTTTTACGAACATGACCTAAACTAAATTCTTCAATTAAAGATTCTAATTTTTCTTTACGTTCTTTTTTATTTCTATCGGTAAATTCTAAAACAGACATGATGTTTTCTTCTACAGACAATTTTCTAAAAACAGAAGCTTCTTGTGCTAGATATCCAATTCCTTTTTGAGCACGTTTGTACATTGGGTCATTTGTAATCTCTTCATCATCTAAATAAATACGACCTGCGTTGGGTTTAATCATCCCGACAATCATATAAAAAGAAGTGGTTTTTCCAGCGCCATTCGGACCTAATAAGCCCACAATTTCTCCTTGAGATACTTCCAAAGAAATTCCTTGAACCACCTTTCGGCTTCCATATATTTTTTCAATATTCTCTGCTCTTAATATCATATTTCAAATATACTAATTGTGATTTAGTGAACTCTTAAATTAATTATAAATCATTTTGCTCTAAAGATTCCCAAAATTCGTATGCTCTTCTTAAATGTGGAATTACAATTGTTCCGCCAACTAATGTAGCAATAGACATCGTTTCCATCATTTCTTCTTTAGTAACGCCCTTTTTATACGCCGTTTCTAAATGATAAGCAATACAGTCATCACAACGTAAAACAGTAGAAGCAACTAAACCTAATAACTCTTTCGTTTTTACGGGTAAATGACCTTCTGAAAAAGCGTTGGTATCTAAATTAAAAATTCTCTTGATAACTTTATTGTCGTTACTTAAGAGCTTATCGTTCATTTTTTGACGATACTCATTAAATTCTTGAATTTTATTTGGCATTTTTTAATTGTCTTTTTTCAACAAAACCAGAAATATAAATACTGATTTCATATAAAATTAATATTGGAATAGAAACAATTATTTGAGTCCAAACATCTGGTGGTGTAATAATTGCAGATAAGATTAGCACTAATACTAAAGCGTGTTTTCTATATTTTCTTAAAAAAGCAGGAGTAACCAAACCTAATTTTGATAAGAAATAAATTACCACTGGTAATTCAAAAACTAATGAAATACCCAACATTGTATTGGTAAATAAACTGATATATGAATCTAGTGTGAAATTATTTACAATGTTTTCACTTATCTGGTAGCCATAAAAGAAAGATACAGACATTGGCATAATTACGTAATAACTGAATAAAACACCAATAAAAAATAAGATAGATGCTATAAACAGAAACCCTCTTGATTTTCTTCTTTCTGTTATGTGCAATCCAGGAGCAATAAAACGCCAGATTTCCCATAATAAGTAAGGAAAAGCAAGTATCACTCCTAAAATTAATGAAACCCAAAGAGAACTCATTAATTGTTGCGTTAATGATAATGCTTGTAATTTACTTGGAAGATCAATAGTACAAAAACTACTTTCAATACCAATACCTGCAAAAACTTTACAGAAAAATTTATAGGTTACAAAATCTGAATTTGTATGTGCAATTATAAAGTTGTTATAAATTTCTGTTTGAAAATAAAACAGCACAATAGCTAAAACAAGCACTACAACAGTGCTTCTTACTAAGTGCCAACGTAATTCTTCTAGATGTCCTAAAAAAGACATTTCTTTGGGTTCATCACTCATTTAAAAAATTCCTTCTTTAATTAAATCGTGTAAATGTACAACGCCTAAATATTCTTTGTCGTCGTTTGTAACTAAAATCTGAGTAATATCGTTGCTTTCTAAAGCCTCTAAAGCATCAATTGCCATTGCATTTATGGATATTGTTTTAGGATCTTTAGACATAATATCATTAGCAGATAATGAGTTTATTTCTGTAGACTTATTTAACATTCTACGAATATCTCCATCCGTAATAATTCCAACAATTTTATCATTTTCAATAACTGCTGTAACACCTAATCTTTTTTCAGTAATTTCCACAATTACATTAGAAATACTACTGTTTTTATCAACTTTTGGAATTTCATTGTTTTTTATTAAATCAGAAACCCTTAAGTACAAACGCTTTCCTAAAGCTCCACCAGGATGATATTTTGCAAAATCATTGCTAGAAAAACCTTTTAATTTTAATAAACAAACTGCCAAAGCATCGCCCATTACTAATTGTGCTGTTGTACTAGTTGTAGGAGCTAGATTATTAGGACATGCTTCTTTTTCTACAAAAGTATTTAAAGTGAAATCTGCATTTGTGCCAAGAAATGAATCTATATTACCTGTAATTGCAATAATTTTATTTCCATAATTTTTAATTAACGGAACTAAAACTTTTATTTCAGGAGTATTTCCACTTTTAGAAATACAAATAACAACATCATCATTTTGTATAGTTCCTAAATCTCCATGAATTGCATCTGCTGCATGCATAAAAATAGCTGGAGTTCCAGTAGAATTAAATGTTGCAACAATTTTTGTAGCTATGTTAGCACTTTTTCCAATTCCTGTAACTACAACTCTTCCTTTAGAATTTAATATACTTTTAACGGACGCTTCAAAATTGTCATCAATTAAATTTACTAAATTAGCTATAGCGTTGCTTTCTGTTAGAATTGTTTCTTTTGCAGTAGCGTTGATTGAATTAAAATCTTTCAATGTTTTATAATTTTAATAGTAAGAAAAAAAGTTATATCTTTAAAATATGGTAGAAAATACTTTTTTTTACTACTACAAATTTACTATAAATATTGATAGACTCAAACCAAAAGATGGTTTTTAAAAATACATTAATAAATTCCCCTACTGATTGATAAATATGAGTGATGAAATTGATTTATATGTGCCGTTAAAGAAGTTTTTCGGATTTAATAAGTTCAAAGGTTTACAAGAAGAAGTTATTAAAAGCATTTTACAAAGTAAAGATACTTTTGTAATAATGCCAACTGGTGGAGGAAAGTCATTATGCTATCAGTTACCAGCTTTGATGAGCGAAGGAACAGCAATTGTTGTTTCTCCTTTAATTGCTTTAATGAAAAATCAAGTTGATGCCATTAGAGGTATTTCTGAACATAGAGGTATTGCTCATGTTTTAAATTCTTCTTTGAATAAAACTGATGTAGCTCAAGTTAAAAGCGATATTGAAAGCGGAATTACAAAATTGTTATATGTTGCCCCAGAATCTTTGATAAAAGAAGAGTATGTAACTTTCTTAAGAACTCAAAAAATATCTTTTGTAGCGATTGATGAAGCCCATTGTATTTCTGAATGGGGACATGATTTTAGACCAGAATATAGAAACCTTAGAACAATTATTAAACAAATAGATAATGTTCCTGTAATTGGTTTAACTGCTACAGCTACTGAGAAAGTACAAGAAGATATTTTAAAAACATTGGGGATTTCTGATGCTAAAACTTTTAAAGCTTCATTTAACAGACCAAATTTATTTTA
>JBLHOD010000043.1:0-8018 GCA_047622545.1 Polaribacter sp.
AATGGCTAATTATAAACTAAGCAATTTAGCGAAAGAAGACTTAATAAGAATTCATAAATACGGAGTTGAAAAATTTGGAATAACTCTAGCTGATAAATATTTCGATTCTTTCTTTGAGAACTTTGATTTTATAGCTAAAAATCCATTTTATTTTGAATCTGTAGATTATATAAAAACTGGATATAGACGTTGTGTTTCTGGTTCTGATAGTATTTATTACAAAGTAAATAATGATATCGTAGAAATTATGGCAATAATTGGAAAACAAGATTTTAAAAATATTCTCTGATTTAAAAATTACAGTTGCCAACACAGTGTCTAATTAATTGCTTTGGCAAGTGCTTATCTGGAAAATTCCTCGCAGATTTTATACCTTGCCTTCCGACAGGCAAGTCTGTGATTTATTTACTAACTTGGGACACTACAAAACTAACTAAGCACAATCAAGTTAGCATTAATCAAAATACAGAATTCAAACTTATGAGATATCTACTACTATTTGCTGTTGTTCTTTTAGCATCTTGCAAACCATCCGCAGAAAAAAAACCAGAAACCGAAAACTATAAAGACATTCACTTTAATGCTATTGTGGTTGATACTCACAATGATATTCTGATGAAAGCGATTGATATCGGAATCGTATTCGATCAAGATTTAACCGGAAAAACACACAGCGATTTAGATCGTTGGAAAACTGGCGGTTTAGATGTTCAAATATTTTCTGTGTTTTCTGATGGTGGCGTAAAAAATGCTTTTGCCATTGCCAATAGAGAAATGGACAGTTTAGATGCTGTAGTTGCAAGAAACCCAACGAAGATTATAAAAGTTTCAAATTATGCCGCAGTTTTAAAAGCTGTAAAAGAAAATAAAATTGCCGCTATGTTTGGTGTTGAAGGCGGACATATGATTGAAGACGATCTAACTAAGTTAGAAGCACTTTATAATCGTGGCGCACGGTATTTAACCTTAACACACAATGTTGCTCCTTCTTGGGCAACGAGCGCAGCAGATGAAACTACAAATCCAGATTTACCCAATAAAGGATTAACAGATTTCGGGAAACAAGTGGTTTCAAAAATGAACGAATTGGGAATGATGGTAGATGTGAGTCATGTTGGAGATCAAACATTTTGGGATGTAATTGAAATCACTACAAAACCAATAATTGCTTCACACAGTTCTGTATATAGTCTTGTTCCAAGTCGCAGAAACTTAAAAGATGATCAAATAAAAGCAATTGCTAAAAACGGCGGTGTAATTATGGTCAACTTTCATCCTGGTTTTATTGACGATAGTTTTGATAAAAAAGAAATGGCTTTTCTTCAAAAACACAAAATTGAAGGAGATTCACTTTTAAAAAGCGGAATGGATAACTGGTACACAATGGATTTTTTATATAAAAAATACGCAATTGAAGCAGAAAAAATGAGACCCCCATTATCTAAATTGATAGATCACATCGATTATATTGTTAAACTAGTTGGCGTTGATTATGTTGGTCTTGGTTCTGATTTTGACGGAATTAATTTGACTCCATTGCAATTGGATGACGTGACAACATATCCATTAATCACAAAAGCATTACTAGAAAAAGGATATAGTAAAGAAGATATTGTTAAAATTCTTGGAAGTAATTTATTACGCGTTTTAAAAGCAAATGAATAATTAGAAGAACTTTCTACTGTTATTTCAAGAGATTCTTCGTTCTACTCAGAATGACAACTGAAAATTGACAACTGATAATTGTTTATTCCTTCACCTTAATACTCCATTCATACACAAACTGAGAAACCAACTCTCCAGATTCATCAAAACCATCTGTTTTTAAATGAACGACTTGTCCTTCTCCTGTGGTAATAGATTTCTGAATCGTTTCTTTAATCAAGTTTCCGTCGGTACATTTAAAGAGTATTTTTCCGGTAGCTTTTTTGGTAAAGCGCCCTTCTTGATGTGTCACCAACATCGATATTTTTCTGTTTGAATTTCTAATTTCTTGAAGTACTAAAATTCCATTAGCAAATTCTGATGCCATTCCTTGAACTGCCCAATACAAAGATTTAAACGGATTTTGATTGATCCATCGATGTCTCACTTTTACAACTGCTTCTGTAGTAGAAATAGACACCACTCTAACACCACAAAAAAATGCAGATGGTAGTTTAAATAGCATATAAATATTGATTTTACGTGGCGTAATTTTCATACTATCGATGTTTTTAAGTTGTTTTCACTTTTAAAATAAAAATATTTTAATTTTTTTTACAGATTTTTAAAAGCAACAAAAACCCTTTATCAGCAAGCAATGTAAGTATATTTTTTAAATAAAAAAAGCTAACTGAAATGTTAAATTTTAAAAAAATATAGTACTTTGTTTTGCATAGTACCTTTTTTTATTCATATATTTGCATAGTCAAGTAGTATATAAAAATATAAACATGAATAAAAATAACGAAAACACCAATGCTTTTTTAATCCATATTTCGGCTTTTGCTGGATATATTATTCCGTTTGGAAGCATAATAGTTCCATTAATAGTATGGCAAACCTTAAAAGACAGAAGTCGTTTTTTAGACGAACAAGGAAAAGAAGCTGTCAACTTTAATATTAGTTATGCTTTATATATATTCATTTTAGGATTGTCAATTCTTCCATTTGCATTTGGTTCTTTTATAAATCACATGCGTCATTATGATGATTTTAATTTCAATTTTAATTTTAGTGATGGAAGCGGGCTTTTTGGATTCTTAGGATTGGGAGCATTAATTACACTTGTCGGTTTAGTAAAAATCGCCTTAATTATTATTGCATCGTTGAAATCTAAAGAAGGAGAAGATTACAAGTATCCCTTCACCATAAAATTTATTAAATAACACGTATAAAAACTCTTTATATGAAGATAGAAAATACAAAAGCACAAATGCGAAAAGGAGTTTTAGAGTTCTGCATCTTATCCATATTAAAACACGGTGATGCATATACTTCTGAAATCATAAAAACATTAAAGAGTGCCGAAATGATTGTAGTAGAAGGAACAATTTATCCGCTACTTACAAGATTAAAAAACGCAGGACTATTAAGCTATCGCTGGGAAGAATCTACTTCTGGACCACCGAGAAAGTATTATGTATTAACAGAAAACGGAGCCATGTTTTCTAAAGAATTAGACAGAACTTGGGGAAACCTAGTTACAGCTGTAAACCAAATAACAAGTAAAAAACAAAGTAATGAATAAGACAATAAACATAAATTTAGGAGGATTATTTTTCCATATAGATGAAATTGCTTTTCAGAAATTAAGAAGATATTTAGATTCTATTTCTAGATCTTTAAGCGATGATCCTCAAGGAAAAAACGAAATAATTTCAGATATAGAAGCTCGTATTAGCGAGTTGTTATCAGAAAAAATTACGGATGCACGTCAGGTTGTTAACGAAAGTGATATTGATGAAGTTATCAAAATCATGGGACAACCAGAAGATTATGTAGAAGCAGAAGAAGGGTATGCAAACGAGAATTACAATTATCAAAGAAGAAGAACAACTTCTAATGGTAAAAAACTATTTAGAGACGGAGACGATAAGTTTTTAGGTGGTGTTGCTTCTGGTATTGCACATTATTTTAATGTAGATACAGTTTGGATTCGTTTGGCTTTTATCTTATTAGCATTTAGCGGATTTAGTATTCTAACCTATATTATTCTTTGGATTGTAATTCCTGAAGCAGCAACTACTGCCGAGAAATTACAAATGGAAGGCGAAGCTGTAAATATTGATAATATTGAAAAAAAAATTCGTGAAGAATTTGGCAACGTTTCAGAAACCATAAAAAACAGTGCTAGCGAAGTTTCTGGTAAAATTAAAGATGGTGCAACAAAAGTAAACGAAGGATTTAAAAAAGGGAGCAAAAAAACAAAATCGGGTTTTCAAGATTTTTTAGACACTTTAGGCACAATAACTCTCACCATATTTAAAATTATTGGTAAGTTTATTGGAGTGATTCTAATGTTTGTTGCCGCAGTCACATTAATCTCTTTAGTTATTGGAGCCTTTTCTATTGGTAGTTTAGAATTTATTGGATTTGATAGTGATTTTCCAATATATCAACCCTTTTTATATGATTCAATAATACCGTATTGGTTATTAATGATTTGTACATTTTTAGTAATCGGAATTCCATTTTTAATCTTATTTGTATTAGGATTAAGAATCTTATCTAGCAACGTAAAACAATTTAGCAAAGCAACTTCATTAACTTTATTTGGTATTTGGTTAGCAGCAGTTTTATCATTGGTTTTTACTGGAATTGAATTCGGAACAACAAGAGCAGCTGGAGGAAATAAAATAGAAACAATCGATTTAACAGCTGTTGCAAATGACACCATCACTTTAAAAATGATAAAGAATGATGATCTTTATTATCAATACAATAATTATAGCAACAATAATGTAGAAGTTATTTATCAAGGTGATGAAAAGAAATTATCTTCTACCGATGTCTATATTGATGTAGAAAAAAGCGATTCTGATAAAGCGTATTTACAAATCAGAAAATATTCTGAAGGAAGAAATAAGCTAAATGCATCTAAAAATGCAGAAGAGATTTCATACAAATACACCATTAAAAACAATGAAATTTTATTAGATGCTTATTTTATTAGCGAATTTAAAAATGCGTTTAAAGATGAAGATGTGTATATCAAACTTTATATCCCAAATAATGTAACTGTCTATTTTGACAATACAACAAGGAGTTACTTGCGTAATATAGAAAACACAACAAGCACCTATGCCAGGCAAATGGTAAAACATTATTTTCTAATGACTGATGAAGGTTTGCATAGCAAAGAATTAAAAGCTTTAGAGGAAGCTGAAGAAGAATAACAGTTCATCAATAAAAAAGAACAATTGAGTAACCTAAATTCGTTTCAATTCGTCTATATAAAGACATTTGAACTTTTAAAACACTAATTATGAAAACACGTATTACAAAAGCATTCGCATTTTTATTTATTGCAACGCTAACAACATCTTGTATGTTAGATGGAATTAGCTCAGTTACAGGAAATAGAAATGTAATTACAGAAACTCGTAAAATAAATGACGACTTTACAAAAATAGTAGTTGGCCAAGGAATTCAATTATACATAACACAAGATGATGATGTCTCTTTAGTTGTAACAGCAGATGAAAATCTTCACAAACTAATTAGAACAGAAGTTAAAAATGGCGTTTTAAAAATATCATCTAAAAGAAATATTAGAAGAGCAAAATCTAAAAAAATATATCTTTCTGTTTCAAATATCAGCTCAATTAAAGCAACAAGCGGTAGCGATGTTGTAACAGAAAATACCATAAAAGCAGATATTTTCGATGTGCATGTTAGTAGTGGCGCAGATGCAAGAATAGATGTAAATGCAGACACTGTAAATTCAAGTTCTTCAAGCGGAGCAGATTTAAGAATTAAAGGAACTGCAAACTATTACACTGCAAAAGCAACAAGCGGTAGCTCAATTAGAGCGTATGGTTTAGAAAGCAAAAACGCAACTATAAAAGTAAATAGCGGTGCAAATATAGATGTACACGTAACAGAGTCTTTAACTGCAAAAGCTAGTAGCGGTGGAGATATTGATTATAGAGGTAATCCTAAAAGAATAGATAAAAAGAAATCTTCTGGAGGAAGTATTTCATCAAACTAAAAAAACAACTTTACAAATTGCGCTCATGATTAAGTTTATGCTATTTATTATCGCTTTATTAATGCCTTATATGGCAATTGGTCAAATAAACAATACCAAACATATTGCTCTGGAAAGTGAAATTGATATTATTTTTAAGGATATAAAAAGCACTGATCCTGGTGTTAGTCTTGGAATACTAAAAGGCAACAAGTTAATTATTCAAAAAAATTACGGATTAGCAAATTTAGAATATCAAATACCAATCACCAACAAAACAATTTTTCATGCAGCTTCTGTTTCTAAACAATTTACTGCATTTGCAGTTCTTTTATTAGAAGCAGAAGGAAAACTATCATTAGATGATGACATAAGAAAGTACATTCCAGAAATGCATAAGTTTGATAAAAAGATCACATTAAGACATCTAGCAACGCACACTAGCGGTTTAAAAGATCAACACAATCTTTTTAGATTAGCAGGCTGGAGTTTAGCCGACATTATTACAAACCAACAGGCTTTAGAACTTATTTATACTCAAAAAACGTTGAATTTTGAACCTAATGAACAGTTTATGTACAGTAATTCTGGCTATACATTATTAGCTGAAGTAGTCGCCAGAGTTAGCAAACAATCTTTTTCAGATTTCACTAAAGAGAGAATATTTATTCCTCTAAAAATGGACAATACGTTATTTGTAGATAAAACAGGTCAATTGGTAAAAAACAAAGCATACTCTTACTATAAAGAGAATAGTGTTTACAGAAAAGACATATATCAAAACAGCAGTGTTGGAGCAAGTAATTTATCTACAACGATAGAAGATTTCACAAAGTGGTCAATCAATTTTTCAACCTTTACCATAGGAACTAAAACTATTTTCGAAAAAATGAAAAAGTTAGAATCATTAAACAATGGTGAAACTTATGAATATGGATTGGGACTTTTTATAAATAATTATAAAGGAATACCTAAAGTAGAACATAGCGGTTTAGACGCTAGTTATCAAGCATACATTGGTTGGTTTCAAACACAAAAAATGTCAATCGTTTATTTAAGTAATAATGGCGAGTTAAACGGCGGTAGAATTATATATAAACTAACTGGTTTGTGTTTAGATGAATTTGTGAAAGAAGGAAAAAATAATTCAAAAAGGCTAACAAAGAAGAACACAATTGCCAAAACAAATCTTAAAACTTTAAAAAGTCATGAAGGCTTTTACTGGAATACAAAAGATCGTTTTTCTAGAGAATTGAGAATGTCAAATGGTTCTTTAAATTATGTTGGTGGAGATGGAAAATTCACCAAGATAAATCCGGTTGCTAAAAATGAATATGAATTTAATTCGAAAGAATATACTGGTGTAAAAATAAAGAACTCTAAAATGGAAGTTATTTTAGATGATGGATATACATTAAACTTTAAAAAATATATCCCAGCAAATTATAATAGGATAAACATTCAAGAATTTAAAGGCACTTATTATAGCGAAGAATTAAACACTACATATACTTTTTTTACAAAGGAAAATCAATTAATCGCAAACCACAGAAGAAGTGGAGATTTTAAATTAAAAGCGATAAAAAATGACTTCTTTATTGGTAACAAAGGGTCTTTTAGAAATGTAACATTTACAAGAAATAATTTACAACAAATAACAAGCTTCAAAGTTTCTAGTAGTAGAGCTAAAAATGTTGTGTTTAAAAAAATAAACATTTAGAATGACTCCATTGAAATCAATATTTAATTATCTAATTACAATTGCACTCTTTTTATCCTCTTGGGTTACAAATGCACAAATAAATGAGATACCGAAATACGAAATTAAAGACCTAAAATTATACAACGAAATTGTAAAAATGGACACAAAGTATTTTAATGCTTATAATACTTGCGATATGGAAACTCAAGCTAAAATTTATGATGAAGATCTTGAGTTTTTTCATGATAAAGGTGGATTAGCAACCTCAAAAAGTGACATTTTAAAATCTTTAAAAGAAAACATTTGCAACAAAGTAACAAGAACATTAATAAAAGGCAGTGTTGAAGTGTATCCGATAAAAGAGTACGGAGCAGTTCAATTTGGTTATCATAAATTCTATAACAAAGAAGAACCAAATGCAAAATCAATTCCCAGTAAGTTTGTTGTCATTTGGAAAAACAAAAATAATAGTTGGAAAATTACAAAGGTAATTAGCCTTCATAATTAACTTATTTAAAATCTATATTAAGGCAACTTCAACCTTAATTATAGTACTAATACTTGGTTTTATTAGTTTACTTTGTAAAAGTCATATTATTTATAATATGGCTTTTATTTTTTTAGTACCTTTAAAACATGAAA
>JBLHOD010000044.1:0-7994 GCA_047622545.1 Polaribacter sp.
TCTTGAAGTTGCGCTTTTGGTTCATTAATTCTACCTTCTTTTCCCATATTGCAAATGATAATTCCGAAATCTGTTGCAATGGATGCATCTCTACAATAAATAGAATCCATTTTTACATTTTCATTTGATGGAAAATGATGAACCTCAATATTATTTTGTTTAAAAATCAATTCAAAATTTTCATACTCTTTCAGCGCTGAACTAAAATCTGGTTTTGAGATATAATTCAATGCTGACCATTGATTTTCTAACACTTCTTCTGATTGAAATGCGTCTTTTGCTGATTTTATATAAACCTTTTCTAATTTTAAATACTCTGAGTGATGTGTTTTGCTCATTTGTTTTTTGTTTTATTCCATTGCATTAATGCGTAAAACGGAATTCCAAGCAATAATAATAAAAATCCGTAAAATACCACATCAGGACCTGAACCATAAATTGCCCAAACCGAATATGAAAACCCTAATAAACCAAGTACAAATGTTTTTAAAATACTATTTAAATAGACTTTTTTTTCGATAAGAATAATGATATATGCAGCAGAAACAAATAAATAAGGAACCAAACATGTTAAAACTGTAAGGTTTACAATAAATGTAAATTGTGCAACCAAACCTTCAGAAAAGTTCATCAACATTACTATTGAACTCAATACACTTCCAATTATTAAACCTAAAATTGGAGCACCATTTTTGTTTTCTTTTTTAAATATTCTAGGAAATATTTTATCTTTTGCTGCCGCCATCGGAATTTGAGATACAATTAAGATCCAACCATTTAAAGCACCTATTCCTGAAACTGCTGCTCCAGCTGCTACAAAATAACCCGCATATTCTCCGCCGATTATTTTTCCTGCTTCAGCAAATGGTGCTGCAGAATTTTGTAATATTTCTGTAGGTAAAACTCCAAACAAAACAATCGTTCCAAAAATATAAATACAAGTTGTTATAATGGTACCAAACATGGTTGCTTTTGAAACATTTTTCTCTGGATTTTCTACATTTTCTGCAGGAATACTTGCACTTTCTATGCCTAAAAAAGCATACAACGTTAATGCGGCTACAACAGGAAAAGTAGCAAAATTACTTTCGCCAGTTAAATTAAAATCAGGGAAATTGTCTAAACTAAAAAAGAATGCACCAATTAGAATTATAAAAACTAATGGTAACAATTTTAAAATTGTAGTTACTACTTGAATTTTACCAGAAGTTTTTACTCCTTTTGAATTAATCCATGTAAAAAACCAAATCATGCTTAAACCAGTTGCAACTGCTAAAATGGAATTAGTTTCTAAAATTGGAAAGAAAAAACTCAACGCTCCAATAATCGCGATTGCAATTGCGGCATTACTAATCCAACAAGAAATCCAATAACCCCAAGCGACTAAAAAACCGATAAACTCTCCAAAACCCTCTTTAGAATACGTGTAAGGCCCGCCACTTTTATTTACAATAATTTTACTAAGATTGCTAAATATTTTTGCTAAGATGATGGCTCCTGTAGCTGTAAACAGCCACCCCAATAAACTAATACTCCCATACTTGGCTAATGACGCTGGCAATAAAAAAATTCCTGCTCCAATCATATTTCCAACCACAAGAGATGTCGTTGTGATTAATCCTATCTTTTTATGATTAGAACTCATATTTTATGTATTTTTAGATGCAATTCTCGAAGATACAATTATTTAATAAACAGCAAATGAAATTTTTTATTCATCCAGATATTAAAAAAGCAGAAACATTACCAGCATCTTTTTATAAAGATAATGCAGTTTTTGAAGCTTTAAAAGAACGTGTTTTTTTAAAATCTTGGCAATGGATTGGAGACGAAAATTTAGTTCCTTTTTCTCAATCTGTCCATCCTTTTGTTTTGTTAGATGGATACTTAACAGAACCTTTACTATTGACAAAAAACAAAAATGAAGAAATAAATTGCTTAACAAATGTCTGTACACATAGAGGAAATTTAGTTGCTTTAAATCCTGGAAAATCTAGAAAACTAACTTGCTTTTATCACGGAAGAAGATTTAACCTAAATGGCGAATTTGAACACATGCCAGAGTTTGAACAAACAGAAGATTTTCCAAGACCTTGTGATAATTTACACAAATTCCCATTAAAAAAATGGAGTCAATTTTTATTTGCTGGCTTAAATCCAAGTTTTGATTTTCAGCAAGTACTAGATATCATGAATGAGCGTGTGGGTTTTTTACCTTTAGATGATTTTTCTTTAGATGTTTCGCTTTCTAAAGAGTATTTAGTGCACGCAAATTGGGCGTTGTATTGCGATAATTATTTAGAAGGATTTCATGTGCCTTTTGTGCATCCAGATTTGGATGATGTGTTAGATTATGGGAATTATAAAACAGAAATTTATGACCATTGTAACTTACAAATTGGTTATACAAATGATGCAACAGAGGTTTTTGATTTACCAAAAAATCATATTGATTATGGTAAAAATGTAGCTGCTTATTATTATTGGGTTTTCCCAAATATGATGTTTAACTTTTATCCATGGGGACTATCGGTAAACATTGTAAAACCTTTAGATTTAAATAGAACAAAAGTGTCTTTTTTCTCTTATGTTTTAGATCCATCAAAATTAAATAAAGGCGCAAGCGGAGATATTGATAAAGTGCAGCATGAAGATGAATTTGTTGTAGAACATGTTCAAAAAGGCATAAAATCTTCCTTTTATAAAGCTGGACGGTTTTCTCCAACAAGAGAACAAGGCGTTCATCATTTTCATAGATTACTTGCTCAATTTTTAAAAGACTAAAAAGTTGATAGATTTCATTTCTATCTCAGAAGTAATATTTACTTTTGGTACTTCAAATCATAAAATTACAATGAAACCAGATTTATTTCAAGCTCCAGATTATTATCAAATAGATGATTTATTAACTGAAGAGCATAAATTAGTTAGAGACGCAGCAAGAGAATGGGTGAAAAGAGAAGTTTCTCCAATTATTGAAGAATATGCTCAAAAAGCAGAATTCCCACATCAAATTATTGATGGTTTAGCAGAAATTGGTGCTTTCGGCCCTTATATTCCAGAAGAATATGGTGGTGCTGGTTTAGATCAAATTTCTTATGGATTAATCATGCAAGAAATAGAGCGTGGAGATTCTGGAGTTCGTTCTACAGCATCTGTACAATCTTCTTTAGTAATGTATCCTATTTGGAAATATGGAAACGAAGAACAGCGTCAAAAATATTTACCAAAATTAGCTTCTGGTGAATGGATCGGTTGTTTCGGATTGACAGAACCAAATCATGGTTCTAATCCAAGCGGAATGGAAACCAAGTTTAAAGATATGGGAGATCATTATCTATTAAACGGTGCAAAAATGTGGATTTCTAATGCGCCATTTGCACAAGTTGCTGTGGTTTGGGCTAAAGATGAAAGTGGACGAATTCATGGATTACTGGTAGAACGCGGAATGGAAGGTTTTTCTACTCCAGAAACACATAACAAATGGTCGCTTCGTGCTTCTGCAACAGGAGAATTGATTTTTGATAATGTAAAAGTTCCGAAAGAAAACTTATTGCCAAACAAATCTGGATTAGGAGCACCTTTAGGTTGTTTAGATTCTGCTCGTTACGGAATTGCTTGGGGAGCGATTGGTGCTGCAATGGATTGTTACGACACCGCTTTACGCTATTCTAAAGAACGTATCCAATTTGGAAAACCAATTGGTCAGTTTCAATTGCAACAAAAAAAATTAGCTGAAATGATTACAGAAATTACCAAAGCACAATTATTAACGTGGCGTTTAGGTGTTTTACGTAATGAAGATAGAGCAACTTCTCCACAAATTTCTATGGCAAAACGAAATAATGTAGATATGGCAATTAATATTGCTAGAGAAGCAAGACAAATGTTAGGCGGAATGGGAATTACAGGCGAATATTCAATTATGCGTCATTCTATGAATTTAGAAAGCGTAATTACCTATGAAGGAACTCACGATATTCACTTATTAATTACTGGATTAGATATTACAGGGTTAAGTGCTTTTAAGTAAAGGTCGCAGACCGATTAAAACTCATTTTCTGTGTGGTTTAATAAAATATTGGGCATCTTTTAAAATTGATGCCCTTTTTTTATGCTTTTAAATAGCTCTCTAAATCTCAGAGTTTAGTATTTCTCCTGTTAATTGTAGCAATTCTAATTCTATTAATTTAGCATCGTATTTTGTGTTATTGTATGCTGTTTTGCTATTGATTAAATTGATTTGTGCTTGTCTAAATTCAATTGAAGTTACTTGACCTAAATTGTATCGTTCTTTTGTTCTATCAAAATTATTTTGACTAGAAACTACATTCTTCTCTTGTGCTTTTAAAACAAATAATTTGTTGTTATACAAAGACCAAGTGTTTTTTAAAGTATTCTCTAAGGTTTCGTTTTGTTGTTGCAATAAAATTTGTTGATTATCAAGTGCAATTTTAGAATTTGCAACACGCGTTTTTGTGCTTCCACCATCAAAAATATTCCAAGAAAGATTTAACCCCGCATTTAATCCGTTAGAATTAGAAGCTGCAGAAAAAGAGGTGGATGGGTTTATACTTTGATTCCATCCGTAAGAAGTTGTCAATCCAATTTTTGGCAAATAACTTGCCTTGTTTATTTTGATATTAAACTCGCTTATTGCTAAGTTTTTCTTCGTCTTTTTCAGTAAAACGTTATTTGCCTTTGCTTTATTTAGCAATTCATCAAAATTTAAGATTTGATTAAAAGTAACTTCAGTTTCTACTTCATAATTGATCTCCCTTTGTTGACCTAGCACAATATTTAAACTTCTTTTTGCATTTAAATATTGCTGTTTAGAATTGATTAATGCAATGCTATCATTATTAACATCTACCTCAGCATTCAACAATTCTAACTTTGTAGATTGCCCATATTGATGTTTGTATTTTGCTCTTTGTAAACGTTGTTTAGAAATGTTTAAAGCTTCTTTTAAATTGTTGTTATTTTCTGACAATCGAGCAATTTGAAAATACACCGTAAATAACTGTAAATACGTGTTTTCAATCGTCTCTTTTGCTTGTAATTCAGATAAATTGTACGTTTTTTTTAATACTTCATAATTGTATTTTCTACCTAAACCATCAAAAATAGTATAGTTGACATTTACAGATGCATTATAGGATTTTGTTACCGCTCCATTAACTTCTGTTACCGAATTATCTTGTCTAGTTATTTTCTGATTGCTGTTGCTATAATTTGCGCCAGAAGAAGCCGATACCGTTGGTAAAAATTTAGTATTTAAAACATTGGTGTTATTTTTTGCAATGACAAGATTATTTTTTGCAATTTTAATTCCGTAGTTATTTTCTAAGGTTATTTTTAACGCTTCTTTTTTGGTTAAAATCTCTTGTGCTGTTGCTTGAAATGAAAGCGAAACAATTAAAATGATTGTAAATATATTATTCTTCATCATGTCCAAATTTAGATTCAATAATAGCTCTCTCTACTTCTTCTTGAGTTACTTTTTCTCCTGTTCTTAACCATTTGATTCCTACTTTTATCTGATTAGAAACAGACAACAATAATGGTAATAAAACTAAGGTTAAAATGGTTGCTATTGCAATTCCGTAAGAAATTGAAATTGCCATTGGTTTTAAAAATTGAGCTTGTCTACTTTTTTCTAATAATAACGGAGCTAAACCTGCAACTGTTGTTAAAGAAGTTAAAACAATTGCTCTAAAACGAGATTTTCCTGCTTGAATTAAAGCTTCATCATATTTCATTCCTTCTTTTAGATACGTATTAAACTTTCCGATTAAAACCAGTCCATCGTTGACCATAATTCCGATTAAGGCAATAATTCCTAACCAAGATAAAATACCAATCGCAAAATTGTGAAAATAATGTCCCCAAACAACACCAATCATACTGAAAGGAATCAAGAGAATTAATAAAATTGGTTGACTATAAGATCTAAAAGTAAAAGCGATGACTAAATAAATTAAGATTAAAATAATTGGTCCTACAATTTTTACAGAATCTATTGTCTTTTTTGCTTCTCTATTTTGTCCTTCATATAAAGGTGTTACAGTTGCGTATTTAGAAATAATTTCTGGCATAACACGCACTTTAATATCTTCTAAAATATCCGTAGCGCTTTCTCCAGGCGTTTTCATATCTGCCGTAATCTGAATTTCTCTTTTACCGCTTAAATGATTAATTGCAATATCTCCACGTTCAATTTCGTACGTTGCAATTTCAGAAAAAGGAACTCTTTCGTTTGTTGGAGTTACAATACGCATATCATCTAAATTCTTGATAGATGATCTGTCTTTTTTATTATAACGAACCCATACTTTTATTTCGTCTTGTCCTCTTTGAAAACGTTGTGCTTGAGAACCAAAAAAGGCAAAACGAACTTGACTCATTACTGATTGTAAGTTTAATCCTAAGAGATATGCATCGTCTTTTAATTTGATACGAACTTCTTTTATTCCTGCAGGATCATTATCAGAAATGTCTTTTAATAATGTGTTTTTTTCTAACTCGGCTTTTAGTAATTCTTTTGCTGCTTTTAGCTCTGAAATATTATTCCCTAATAAAGAAATCGCAACTGGACTTCCCCCAAAATTTCCACCAGAACCAAAGGTGAGGCTTTCTGCACTGTAAATTTTTCCGACTTTTTCTCTAATTGCATTTGTAATTTCTGGAGATGAAAACTCTCTAGATTCCCCCGGTAAAAGGTTTATTGTTAAGGTTCCGTTTGCAGTTCCTGGACCAACTCTTTTAATTACGTTTTCTATAATTCTTACGTTTCCCGTTTGTTTTTTTGTAAACTCTTCGCTTACCAACCAAACTTTGTCTTCAATAACAGAAATGATAGAATCGGTAATTTTATCATTTGTTCCTTGGGGCATTTTTAAAGTAACCTGAATTCGATCACTTGCAATCGATGGGAAAAATGATGTTTTTACTGTTCCGCCTCCAATAGCGCCAAAACTAAGAGTTAATAATGCAATCGGAATAGCAAACGCTAATACTTTGTATTTCAAAGAAAAACGCAAAAAAGGCACAAAATAAGTGTCTCTTACAAAAACCAATAATCCGTCTGCTTTTCTATTTGCATTTCTAAAAAATGCTTCAATTTTATTTGATTTTTTTGTGATTCCAAGCTCTTCATTTTTTCTAGAAAGAGCTTTTGAATGTGCAATATGTGCAGGAAGAATTATTAAGGCTTCTATTAACGAAACACTCAGTGTTAATATTACAATTGTAGAAACCTCTCCAAAGAAACTTCCTATTCTCCCATCAACAAAATAGAAGGTAGAAAAAGCAATTATTGTGGTTAAAATTGCTGAAACAATTGGAGGAATTACTTCCATTGTTCCGTCAATTGCAGCACGAATTTTAGATTTTCCTTTATCGTAATAATGGTGGTAAATGTTTTCTCCGATAACAATTCCATCATCAACCAAAATACCAATAACGATAATCATTCCAAAAAGCGATAATACATTTATGGTAACGCCTAATTGTGCAGCAAAAATAAACATTCCTAAGAATGAAATTGGCAACCCAAACGCAACCCAAAAAGCCAATCTTACATTTAAAAATAATGCTAAGAAAAACAGTACAAGAAGAATTCCAAAAACACCATTTTCTAATAGTAATTGTGTTCTTTGGTTTAAGGTTATTGATGCATCGCTAGAGATATTTAATATAACATTACTATTTTGCTGATTAAATTTATAGATGTATTCTTTAATTTTATCTGCAGAAGAAATTAAATCTTCGTTGTTTGTATTACTAACCGTAACGTTAATTGCAACGTCTCCGTTATAATAAATTCTATCCGGATTTTCTGACCAAGTGTCTTTTACCTCTGCCACATCTTTTAGTCGAATAATATTCCCTGAAGTTGTGGTTCTAACAATTAAATTTTGAAGTTCTACACCATAATAAGATCTATTTCTAGCTCTAATTAAATAATCTTCATCTGCCGTTTTTATATTTCC
>JBLHOD010000045.1:0-7981 GCA_047622545.1 Polaribacter sp.
AAAAAATTTATATAAAATTAGATGGTTTATCGGTTTCTTATGATGACGGACAAAGTGAAGTGAACCCCATAAATTTAGCTCCTGGGAAATATTCGATCGGTTTTTTAAAAGGGGATAGGGCAACAGAGATTCCCTCAGCAGCCATTCATAATCATCTTTTTAGAACCTCAACAATTGCTGCAATAATTCCTCAAAATATTACCGTAGAAACCGTAACAGATGCGACTATTAACACATTTGTTCGAATAGAAGATGCACAATTTGATATTTCTCAAAAAGGAAAAACTTTTTCTGGAGAAAAATATGATGAATATGACGGATTTCGATATCTTTTTGAATGTGGAACAGAACATACACTAAGATTACAAACGAGTACTTTTTCTAGTTTTAAGTCTATTCTAATTCCTGAAGGACAAGGGCAAATTGATTTTATTTTAACCAAAGATTATTCATCAGAATTTTTAGTTGCTATTGTAAATTCCCCAGCAAATATTACTTTTACAAATACCACAAGATGTGATCCTGTCTTTTTAAATTGTGATGTAAATGCGAGTGCAGGAAGTACTATTTTAATAAATGAGACTTTTGAAAACATTAAAAACAATTCGCAATTACTAAAAGCAGGTTGGTTAAACATTAATGCAAATAGTGGTAAAAACATCTTTAAATCTAAAACAAAAAACGGAAATAGAGTTTTAGAAATGTCTGCTTATGGAACCGGAGAAAATCCTTTAGAAACTTGGTTAATTTCTCCAGCAATCAATTTAGACACAACTACAAACCAAACGTTAACTTTTGACACAAATACTGGATATGATAATGGAAAATCTCTAAAAGTATTTATTTCTTCAGATTTTTATGGAGATGTAAAAACGGCTACTTGGACTCAAATTAATGCTGATTTATCTGAAGGACCAAGCAATGATTTCTCCAATTTCTTTACCAAATCTGGCGACATTAGTTTGTCGTGTTTATCAGGAACCGTTCACGTTGCTTTTCGATATTTTGGTGGTGACGGAAGTGTTACTACAACTGCACAAATAGATAATGTAAAAATTATTGGAAACTAATACCATTTAACTTTATCCTGCAAGGTCATTTTTTGACCTTGTAGGTATAATTTATCTACTTGAAAAGATTTAAGTTTACCTAATTAGAAACACCTACAAGGTATTTAAAACCTTGCAGGACAAGTTTAATTATTAACAATCGAACTCGATTGTTAATTTAAGTTTCGTTTTTCTTTAAAAAACTTTTTTAAAATTGTGCTACATTCATTCTCTAAAATACCACCAACAACTTTTGTTTTTGGATGAATAGTCGTTTTCAATTTTAAGAAACCACGATCCAATTCAGAAGCACCATACACGATTTTTCCTAATTGTGTCCAATAACTTGCACCGGCGCACATTTGACAAGGTTCTAACGTTACATACAACGTACACTCTTTTAAATATTTTCCTCCTAAATAATCTGCTGCTGCCGTAAATGCTTGCATTTCTGCATGTGCTGTTACATCGTTTAAGGTTTCTGTTAAGTTGTGTGCTCTTGCAATAATTTGTTCTTTAAAAACGATGATTGCTCCAACCGGAACTTCTCCTTTATCAAAAGCTGTCGCTGCTTCTTCTATCGCTTTTTTCATAAAATAAACATCATCAAAAGGAGTCATCATTATAAAAGAATATTTTTTCAATAATACAAAAAGAAAATCAGATGTAAAACTCGTACTTTTGCTTTATGTCAACAAACCTTTTAGATACAATTTACAATCCTAAAGATGTACGAAAACTAGAACCAGCACAATTGCCGGTTTTGGCAAAAGAAATCCGTGACTTTATTATTGATATTGTGGCAACAAAAGAAGGGCATTTAGGCGCAAGTTTAGGTGTTGTTGAATTAACTATTGCGTTGCATTACTTGTTTGATACGCCAAATGATTTATTAGTTTGGGATGTTGGACATCAAGCATACGGGCATAAAATATTGACTGAAAGAAAGGCTATTTTTGATACGAATAGACGATTAAACGGAATCTCAGGTTTTCCAAAAAGAAGTGAAAGCAACTATGATGCTTTTGGTGTTGGACATTCTTCTACGTCTATTTCTGCAATTTTAGGAATGGCAATTGCTTCTAAATTAAAAGGAGAAACAGAAAAACAACATATTGCTGTTATTGGTGATGCTTCTATTGCAAGCGGAATAGCTTTTGAAGCTTTGAATCATGCTGGAGTTACAGATGCAAATGTCTTGGTAATTTTAAATGACAATGCTATTGGTATTGATCCGTCTGTTGGTGCATTAAAAGAATATCTAACCAAAGTAAAATCAGATAAAAAATTAGCTGCACAAAACAATATTATTAAAGCCTTAAACTTTAATTATTCTGGCCCTATTGATGGTCATAATTTAGAAGAACTACTTTCTGAATTAACTCGATTAAAAAAGGTAAAAGGACCCAAGTTTTTACACATTATTACTACAAAAGGAAAAGGTTTACAACAAGCAGAAGAAAACCAAGTTCAATATCACGCACCAGGGAAATTTGATCGTAAAACAGGTGAAATTATTCCAAAAGAGCTAAAAATTGAGCCACAAAAATATCAAGATGTATTTGGTAAAACCTTGGTTGAATTGGCAGAAAAAAATAAAAAAATTGTTGGCATCACTCCAGCTATGATTACTGGAAGTTCCTTAAATTTTATGCTAGAAAAATTTCCTGAAAGAACTTTTGATGTTGGTATTGCAGAACAACATGCTGTAACATTAGCAGCAGGAATGGCAACACAAGGAATTGTTCCGTTTTGTAATATTTATTCTACTTTTTTACAACGCGCGTACGACCAAATTATACACGATGTTGCCTTGCAAAATTTGCCTGTCATTTTTTGTTTAGACAGAGCAGGTTTGGTAGGTGAAGATGGCGCAACACATCATGGAGTCTTTGATTTAGCATATTTACGTTGTATTCCGAATTTAATAGTTTTTGCGCCAAGAAATGAAATTGAACTTAGAAACATTATGTACACCGCTCAATTGGGATTGAAAAATCCGATTGCAATTCGGTATCCGAGAGGAAAAGGTGTTTTGATTGATTGGAAACAACCATTTTCTAACATAGAAATTGGCACAGGAATTTGTGTAAAAGAAGGAACAGAGCTTGCTGTTTTATCTATTGGTAGCATTGCAAAAAATGTAACTTCAGCAATTGAAAAAACGAATCAAAATATTTCTGTGGCGCATTACGACATGCGTTTTGTGAAACCTTTGGATGAAAAATTACTGCACACCATTTTCAATTCTTTTCAGAATATTATTACCGTTGAAGACGGAACAATTTCTGGTGGATTTGGAAGTGCAATTTCAGAATTTGCAACAAAAAATAGGTATAAAAATAACATTACAACACTTGGAGTTCCAGATAAATTTATTCATCAAGGAGCTGTTGAAGAACTTTATAAGATTGCAAAAATAGATTCTGATGCTATATCTAACGAAATAAAAAAAGCAGCATTAAATTAACGCTGCTTTTTTTATAGTTAAAAATCTTTTTATTTTATAATTACTTTTCCTGTAGCTTTTCTATTATTTGAATCTATCAAATTAACAATATAAACACCAGAAGTTAAGCTTACAGAAATTGGTTGTTTTTCTTGTTGTGTAAAATCAACTTGTTTAGAAAACACTGATTTTCCGTTGATATCAAACATCAAAAGGGTTGCTTTTCCTACCGTGTTTTTTGCAAATACGGTAAATTCTCCACTAGAAACTGTTGGATACATAGTAAACACTTTGTTGTCTTTGATCACATCATCTAAAGAAGCAGTTGCTCCAGCAGTAAATTGTCCAGTAAACATTCCTCTACCATACGTTGTAGCCATTACGGTATTGTCTGTTGTTCTTAAACTAAAAGAAGTTACTTTCACATTAGACATTCCATTAAAAGATTGAGACCAAGTAGGGTTTGCGTCTTTAAAATTACCTGTTCTCCAAACCCCTAATTGGGTTCCTATAATTACTTCTTTGTTGTCTAAAGGGTTCATTATAATCGATTTTACAGGAATATCAGGAAAGTTACCTTCTCTATTATCCCATGTATTTCCTGCATCAAAACTAGACCAAATACTCGTTACACCATAGTTGTGAAAGGTTACTAAAATCTCGTTTTCTGAGGCACCAAATGCGATGGAAGAAATACTTCCTGAAAAACTACCACTTGAAATATCGCTCCAAACTGGACCAGCAGTATTTGCATGTGTAATTCGTAACAGTTTACCATCACTAGTTCCAACAAATAATGTAGTAGATGTTGTAGTAAAAGGCGACACTTTAAATGTTGTTGGTTCTGCCGTTAACAAGTCGTTTGTAAGTTCTGTTTTAACAGGAGAAGAAGTTAATAAATTAGCAAATTTTGCTATCTTATATGTTCTATTTCCGGCAACTGTTTTTGAATAATTTGTATATAAAATATCTAAATTATCATCTAAATCAGCCGGATTGATAAAGCTTCCAGAATACGGGTCACTATCAGTAGAAATTTCAACTCCAGTACCATTATAGGGTAAATTATATATACGATGATTGCTATACACATAAGATGCTATTGCATAAGCACCATCTTTGTCTATAAAAGAATAAGCACCATCACCACCTCTAATCTCAAAAGTGCTATTAATTCCAGCGTTCGCTCCATTAATAAATTGTGAACCATTGTCTTGTGCGCCAGACAATAATTGTTTTTGGTTCACATTCTGACCTATTTCTCCGTGATAAAATTGCGTTACATTATAGTCTTTGTTTCTAGAAGAAATTGTATTTGTAGTAGTTTCTGCTCCTGATAATGAACTTGCATAATACACACCACCATCATTACCAATAATTGCTTTATTTGCATCTGTTGGATGAAATGCCCAACCGTGTTGATCAGCATGAACCGTTGGTATTATCATCGCCGCCAAGTTATTGTTGTTAGACCATTTAGAAATTTGTTTCCAAGAAGCTCCAGAATCTGAACTTCTAAATAAATCGATCCCTCCAACATAGACTCTCGCATCATTAGTTGGATCTACTGCTAGCAGCAAATCATAACCTGCTTGTCCTCTTGTGAAATCATTATTTGGAATTCCTGTATCTGCATCTGCAGGAGTTGTTATTGGTACAACCGAAGTAAAAGAGTTTGTCGTTTTTTCAATAACCGGACCTAGGCTTTGGCGATCTCTACTAGCTAACACATATAAAACATCTTTATTAGTACCAGAAACAGAAATTTGAGTTCTATCTGCATTAAAAATTGTATGTTCTACAGAAAAATTTGAACCATTTGTAGATTTTAAGATTGTTCCGCCTCCTACACCCCAAATATTTATCCCAGTAGCAACCCAAATTGTATTATCTATACCTATTTCTATATCATCTGGTTCGTAAACAGATTTTGAAGTTCCTTGTGTTTCGCCAGGAATTGTAGGTAAGGTTACAGTTTCCCAACTAGAACCATTATCTAAGCTTTTATACAAACCATTTATGTTTGCTCCTGGAAATTGACTACTGCCTGTATGCGCACCAGCTACACCAATAAATACTACCGTTTTACTCGTTGATGGGTTATTCCACGCAACAATATCATTTATAAAAAAAAGTCTATTTCTTATATTTGAATTTAAGTTATCATTAAACACATTTGTCCAAGACGCTCCTCCATCTATAGATTTCCATACACCATTTCCTATTGCTTGACTTCCTGTATAAGATTCACCTGTACCAACATACATAATTTGTGAATTATTTGGATCTACTGTCATACAAGTTATAGAAAGATTTTCGTCAATACCAACGCGTGTCCAAGATGTATTTGCATCTGTAATATCATTATTCACCCATAAACCTCCAGAAACTCCACCGGCAAAAACACGTTTGTGTGTTGCATCATTTGGATCGAATAGTACAACTCTAGTTCTACCACCAACATTATTTGGACCTCTTTCTACCCACATATTATCTGTTGCGTCTCCAGGAACTCTTTGTAATTTTCGGTTGGCTTTTAATTGGTTTTGAACTTCAAAAACATTTTCAGGATGTGTTCTTCCTGTATTTGGATTCATTTCCAATAAATATTCTTGTTCAAAATATTTGTTGGGTGGAATTCCTTGCCCTTTTCGCTCTTTTTTGGTGAGTTGAAGCGTTTTATTATATGGGTGATTCTTTAAAAATTTAGCATAATTTTCTCTTGCTTTTTCTGTTGCTGTTTCTTTATTTGTAATAAAATACACTGCAAAAGCGGCAAGAACAATTGTAAAAGCGAATAGTAATTTTCTTCTCATAATTAATTTTTTAAAAATTTACTTTTTCTAAATTTAGTTAAATGGTTTTAAATAAGATTTCCATTTAGTTTTTTATGCAATCTAATTGCATAACTATCAGACATTTTAGAGACATAACTACAAATTTTCATAATTCTATTATATAAGTTGTCTGTTGTGTTTTTGTATTCGTTTGGCAATAGATTTAACACCAACTTATCGTAATTAGAAGCTGTTCCTAAATAGTTGTTATTTAATGCGTTTACAAACACATTTATTACGTCGGCAATAATTTTGTACCCAGCAACTTCTTTTTCTACAACATTGTTGCTTTTGTAGATTTTATCAATGCTAATTTTAATAATGTCATTTATTTGAGCTTCGTATTTACATCTATCTAATAAACCTTTGTCAAACTCACCTTTTAAAATAGTTTCTTCATTTGCTAAAAAGATATCTGCAGCCTCATTTATTAATACACCGATTGCTAATGCTCGTAAATAGCTTACTCTATCTTTTTTATGTTGTAAAGAATGGTATTTCTTCGTATCAATTGTGTTTTTCACCAGCTTAATCATAAATTCTAGTGCAAAATCTTCTTCGATTAAACCAAGATTAATTCCGTCTTCAAAATCGATAATTGTATAACAAATATCGTCTGCTGCTTCCACTAAATATGCTAATGGATGTCTGTAAAAAGAAATATCTTTTGTTGTGGATTTTTGTTTTAAACCTAAATCGTTTGAAACATCTAAAAAGGCGTCTTTTTCTGACTGAAAAAAGCCATATTTTTTATCTACAATATGGTTTGTCGGTTTTTTTGGTAACGATTCTTTCGGATATTTCATAAACGCACCTAATGTTGCATATGATAATCGTAATCCGCCAGAAATTCCTTCTCTACTTTCTGTTAATATTTTAAATCCATTGGCATTTCCTTCAAAATCTATTAGATCTTGATATTCTTTTTCAGAAAGTGCTGTTTTAAATTTTTGCCCTTTTCCTGTTTTAAAATATTCTCCAATTGCTTTTTCTCCAGAATGTCCGAAAGGCGGATTTCCAATATCATGTGTTAAAGAAGCTGCGGCTACAATGGCTCCGAAATCGTTAAATGTATAGCCTAAAGCTACTAAATTTGGATGACGTTCTAACAATACTTTTCCAACACGTCTTCCAATACTTCTACCCACAACAGATACTTCTAAACTATGTGTTAAACGAGTATGCACAAAGTCGGTTTGTGATAACGGTATTACTTGTGTTTTATCTTGTAAGCTTCTAAAAGCTGATGAAAATATAATTCTATCAAAATCTACTTCAAAACCCAAACGTGTTTCGTCTTGTTGTGCTCTGAGGCGTTTTTCTGTGTCGCCAAATCGTTTCAGTGAAAGTAATTGTTCCCAGTTCATTGTCTGCTAATTTTATTTATACTGATCCCCAAGTTAACAAAAAAAGAGAAGCATTTCTGCTTCTCTTTTTATCAACTTTTAATTTAATTTTTGTCTCGAAAGACAAATGAAAATTTGATTAAGATCCACACATTAAGCAATCGTCTGGTCCCCCCTCTTTAGATGCAGCTACCATTGCTTTAAATTCTTCTGGAGACATTGGTTTTTCAACTTCATCAGCTTTCTTTTCTTTAGAAAGTGTAAACTGTGTTGCGTTTACTGCCGATTTTGTTCTTAAGT
>JBLHOD010000046.1:0-7954 GCA_047622545.1 Polaribacter sp.
AAAAATAAATATTTTAATTAAGAATACCACAATTTTAGGAACTGTTAATGATAATTTAATACTTTAGCAAAAAGAAATAGAATACATGAATTATCTAGAACATATAGGTAAGTACTTTATGATGTTAAGGTTGGTTTTTAGAAAACCTCAAAGAGCACGTGTTTTTAGAGAAGCTTTAGCTAGAGAAATAGAAGAGCTTGGAATAAAATCTATTGGCATTATTGTGTTTATCTCTTTTTTTATTGGTGGAGTGATCGCTTTACAAACGGCATTAAATTTAAATAGTCCTTTAATTCCAAAGTCTTTAATAGGTTTTGCAGCAAAAAGATCTATCATTTTAGAATTTGCTCCGACTTTTTGTTCTATCATTTTGGCAGGTAAAGTTGGTTCTTATATTACGTCGAGTATTGGTACTATGAGAGTTACAGAACAAATTGATGCGTTGGAAGTTATGGGTATCAATTCTTTAAACTATTTAGTGTTACCAAAAATAATTGCAACTGTTTTCTTTTATCCTTTTTTAATTATTCTCGGAATGATTTTAGGAATTTTTGGTGGTTGGCTTGCAGGTACTTTAACAGGTTTGTTTTCTGGAGTTGATTATATAGAGGGTTTAAAAACAGATTTTGATCCTTATTTGATACAATATTCGATGATAAAAACATTAATTTTTGCATTTATAATAGCAACAGTTCCTTCATATCAAGGGTATTATGTAAAAGGGGGTTCCTTAGAAGTAGGAAAGGCAAGTACCCGATCTGTAGTTTGGACCACAGTTTTAATTGTTATTTTTAATTATTTATTAACTCAAATATTATTGACTTAAATGATAGAAATAAAGAACTTATATAAAGGGTTTAACGGTGTAGAAATCTTAAAAGGAATTTCTACAACATTTGAGCCAGGAAAAACCAATTTAATTATTGGTCAAAGTGGTTCTGGAAAAACAGTATTTTTAAAATCGTTAATCGGTTTACATACTCCAGAAAAAGGAACTATTGTTTTTGATGGACGAGTACATACAGAAATGAATTCTGACGAGAGAAGACAATTGCGTCAAGAAATAGGAATGGTTTTTCAAGGAAGTGCATTGTTTGATTCTCAAACAGTTGAAGAAAACGTAATGTTTCCATTAAAAATGTTTACTAAAAAAACAGATAAAGAAATGTTAGAAAGAGCAAACTTTGTCTTAAAAAGAGTCGATTTGGTTGGTTCAAACAAAAAGTTTGTCACAGAACTTTCTGGAGGAATGCAAAAAAGAGTTGCCATTGCACGAGCAATTGTAATGAACCCTAAATACTTATTTTGTGATGAACCAAATTCTGGTTTAGATCCGCAAACAGCAATTATTATTGATAACTTAATTAAAGAAATTACAAATGAATATCAAATCACAACTGTGATTAATACGCATGATATGAATTCTGTGATGGAAATTGGTGAAAAAATTATATTTCTAAAAGACGGAAAAAAAGCGTGGGAAGGAAGCAATAAAGAGATATTTAAAACTGACAATGAAGCTGTTGTGAACTTTGTGTATAGTTCGAATTTATTTAAGAAAGTACGAGAGGCATATTTAAACGAAACAAATTAAAAAAACAGTTGTTTATCTAGATATTGATACTATATTTGCACCCGCTAAGATAAAAGAAAATTGACCTGGTAGCTCAGTTGGTAGAGCATCTCCCTTTTAAGGAGAGGGTCCTGGGTTCGAGCCCCAGCCCGGTCACAAAAAGCTTCTCATTTCGAGAAGCTTTTTATTTGGAATTTAGGTGAGATACTCAAGCGGCCAACGAGGGCGGACTGTAAATCCGCTGACTACGTCTTCGCAGGTTCGAATCCTGCTCTCACCACGTTTTTATAAAGCAGTTTACAATTTTGTATACTGCTTTTTTTTATGTCAAAAATTAAACGTATTTTTGTTTAACAAATAAAAGATGTAATTAAACAAAATGAAAAAAGCACTCATATTTACCTTCTTATTTTTAAGTTCATTTCAACTATTTTCTCAAGGAACTATTAAAGGAAAAGTGATAGATGGTAAAACAAGACAAGCATTGCCTTTTGTTTCTATCCTTATTTTAAATACACAAAAAGGAGGAACTACAGACGATAATGGTTTTTTTTCTATTTCAAACACAGCATTAGGGTATTTTAAATTACAAGCTTCTTTTGTTGGATATGAAACAGTTATAACCGAAGATTATTTAGTTACTAATGATAAAGTTCCATTTGTTAAGATAGCGCTTTTTGAAGCAACATCAAATTTAGATGAGGTTGTTATTAAAAGTAAATTATTTAAAAAATCTATTGTTAGTCCATTGTCTTTGCAAACTCTAAGTGTTGTAGAGATAGAAAAAAATCCAGGAGGAAATCGAGATATTTTAAAAGTGATTCAATCTTTACCTGGTGTAGCTTCAAATCCTGGTTTTAGGAATGATATTATTGTTAGAGGTGGAGCAACTTCAGAAAATAAATTTTATGTAGACGGAATTGAAGTTCCTGTAATTAATCATTTTCAAACTCAAGGAGCTTCTGGTGGTCCAGTCGGAATTATCAATGCAGATTTAATTCGGAAAGTAGATTTTTATTCAAGTGCTTTTCCTGCAAATAGAGGAAATGCATTAAGTTCTGTGATAGAATTTACTCAGAAAAATGGAAATCCAACTTCACTTAATACAAGAGCAACTTTAGGAACTTCCGATGCTGGAATTACTTTGGATGGACCCATTGGAAAAAACACAACATTTATTGCATCCGTAAGGCAATCATATTTGCAGTATTTATTCAAGTTGATAAAATTACCTTTTTTACCAACCTATAATGACTTTCAGATAAATGTAAAAACGGAACTAGAGAACAATGATGAAATATCAATTATTGCTTTAGGAGCAATTGATAATTTTGAGCTGAATGAAGGAGTAAATGATGGCGTTACTGATGAAGAAACAATCAAAAGAAATAGATATATTTTAAGTAATATTCCTGTTCAAGAACAATGGAATTATACTGTTGGATCTAGATATAAACACTTTGGTGAAAATTCAAATCAACAATATGTGGTGAGTAGAAGTGTGTGGAATAATAATTCTACCAAGTATTTTAATAACACAGGAAATGCAAATGATTTATTGTTAGATTATACTTCTAGAGAAATTGAAAATAAATTTAGATTTGAAAATAACTTGAACCGAAATGATTTTAGAATTAATTTTGGAGTTGGTTTAGAACAATCAAATTATGCGAACACAACTTTTAAAAAAGAAGCAAACTCACAAGGAACATCTGTTGATGATTTTTCATCAGAATTAGATCTATTTAAATATGCGATTTTTGGTCAAATTTCAAAGAATTATTTTGATTCTAAATTTGGGATTTCATTGGGTTTTAGATTAGACGGAAACAATTACAATGCTTCCATGAAGAATGTCTTTAACCAGTTTTCTCCAAGATTTTCTTTAACGTATGCATTAAACGATAAATGGTCTATCAATTCTTCTGTGGGTACATATTATCAATTACCTACTTACACAGCATTAGGGTTTAGAAATAATGCGAACGTTTTGGTAAATCAGCAAAACTTAAAATACATACAATCTAACCATGTTGTTTCTGGATTAGAATTTAAACCAGACTCAAGCTCAAAAATAACTTTAGAAGGATTTTATAAATCGTATCATAACTATCCTTTTTCGGTAAGAAACCAGATTAGTTTGGCAAATTTAGGAGCAGACTTTGGTGTTGTTGGGAGTGAAGAAGTAACTTCTTCATCAAAAGGAAAAGCGTACGGTTTTGAAATTTTTGCACAAAAGAAATCCTATGAAGGTTTGTACGGAATATTCTCATACACATTTGTAAGAAGTGAATTCCAGAATCAAAACAATCAATACATTCCATCTTCTTGGGATAACAAACATTTGTTAACGATTACAGCAGGAAAAAAGTTAAACAAGAATTGGGAAATCGGAACTAAATTTAGATTGGTTGGAGGAAAGCCTTATACGCCTTATGATGTAAATGCGTCTTCATTAATTGCAAATTACAATGTTGCTAATAGAGGTGTTTTAGAGTATACTGCTTTAAATTCGGAACGTTTCGGAACGTATACACAACTTGATCTTAGAGTTGATAAAACATGGTTTTGGAGTAAGTTTTCATTAAATTTTTATGTTGATATTCAAAACTTAACAGCAAGCAAAACGAACGCACAATCATTTTTATTACCAACGTTAGATGCGAATGGAAATAAAATAATTAACTCAAACGATTCATCGAGATATGTTTTAGAAGAGGTAGAAAATACAAGCGGAAATGTATTGCCTCGTTTTGGATTTATTCTTGATTTTTAATCTGAAAAATGAAATATATAATTCAAATTCTAATATTTTCTACAATGATTAACAACGATTTAATTTTTGATTTTAATGCACAAAGCAATATTTCTAACTGGGTTGTTTTAGATGATGTTGTTATGGGAGGAAAATCTTATGGAAATTTTTTCTTAAATAAAGAGGGTCATGGAGAATTTAATGGTGATGTTTCACTAGAAAACAATGGAGGTTTTTCTTCTGTTCGATATCGACTAAATAAAGAGATTATAGAAGAGTACTCAAAATTCAGTATTAAAATTAAAGGCGATGGAAAAGCGTATCAATTTAGAGTAAAAACAAGTCGAAACGATTATCATTCATATATTTACACCTTTCAAACAACTACTGATTGGCAAACAATTGAAATTCCTTTTTTAGAAATGTATCCAGCTTTTAGAGGAAGAAGGTTAAACATAAAAAACTATCAAGGAGAACAAATGCAAGAAGTTGCATTTCTAATTGGGAATAAAAAAAATGAAAGTTTTCGATTGGAAATAGATAAAATCGAATTGCAAAAATAATTAGTTGACTATTTTTTTATAGGTAATCTTTACCAAAAGTATTTTTTACTTCGGATGTGGTTTCTTTAATATATTGTTCAGCGTCTTTAGGGTAAATTAACAAAACATCATACTTTTCTACGACGATAAAATCTTGTAAGTCTTGTATTACAACACGTTTTCTAGATTGCTTTTTTGTAGCTTTCTGTGATAAACTGAGACTTTAAATCGGTGTATCTTGATGAAGTAAGTTTGTCCTTTCTGGTGAAATTATTGAATAATAGTTATTCTTCAAAAATCTCAACTTCTACATTTTGATTGAATAAATACACTTTCCCATTTGCTATATGCGTACATTCAATTCGTGTTCTTCTTTTGTCTCCACGTTTGTAAATCACTTTTTTAAATCGAAACAAACTTCCGTAAGGAACTTCAAAGATATAACTCTTTCCGGGTTCTTTACTAAATTCTTTAAAGGCTAACGATAACTTTACATCGGCATCGGTACTTGCTTTCGGGTTTTTTAAATAATTAGCTAAGATGGGTAAAATATGTTTTGGAAAAATTTCTGGTTGTAATAAAGGTAACATTAAATGCTGAAAAATCGTTTTCCACTCTTTTCCGTGTGGTTGAACTCTTCCAAATTTTTGATAGGTTACATGATGCGCAATTTCATGAATCAATGTTAGTATAAATTGATACGGATTAAGGCTGTTATTTATAGTAATTTGAAATCTTCCGTCTGGCAATTTCCTAAAATCACCATGTTTAGTTTGTCGTTGATTGACAATCTTTAATGTAAAATGATGTTGCTCAATTAAATATTGAACAATCGGAATTGCTTTTTCTGGGATGTATGTTTGATACTGATGTTGCAAAAAACTAAATTAAGGATTTGTACTAGAAACTTGCAATACCTTTCCATTGTAAAATTGATTTCCAGTTAACCCAAAATCAAAAATATACCTTGCCATTTCTTTCGCAGTTGTTGGTGCTTTATAGCCCGGAAAAGCTTCTTCTAGCATTTCTGTTTGTACCGCTCCAAGTGCAAGCACATTAAAGGCAATTTGCTGTTCTTTATATTCTTCTGCTAATAATTCTGACAATGTAATTACCGCTCCTTTAGAAGAACTATACGCTGCTAATCCTGGGAATTTTAAACTTCCTTGAATTCCGCCCATACTACTAATTGTAACAACATGGCTTCCTTTTTGTAAAAAGGGAATCATACTTTTTGTTAAAGAAGCAACACCAAAAACATTTACTTTATATACTTCTAAGAAATCCTTAGAAGAGATTTCTGTAAAAGGTTTATTGACCAACATTCCTGCATTATGAATGATGATATCTACATTTTTCCATGTTGATGAAACAAATTTCATCACTTTTTTAATGTCTTTATCATCAGAAATATTAACAGATAAAGCCGTAATTTTTGGATGCTTTAATTTTGATATGGTTTCAGTATTTCTAGAAATGGCCAATACATTATGGTTTTCATTTGCAAATAATTGTGCCAATTCAAAACCAATTCCTCTGCTTGTTCCTGTAATAATGATGTTTTTCATCTTTTTGGTGTTCTTTTTGGAATCTAAAATTAAAGAAGGCAATCTACTCAATTTTTAATACATTTATAAAATCTAAAAACAAGAATCATGAAAAAATTAGTATTGTCTATTATTTTAATTTTATCGATAACTATTGTATCAGCTCAAAAAACATATATTTTATGTGGAAAATTAGTCGATACAAAATCGGGTAAAATTGAAAGTAGAAAAACAATTGTTGTAGAAGGAGCTAAAATCATTCATATTCATAATGGTTATGTGCAACCAAAAAGCAGAATTGATAAAGTCATCAACTTAAAAGATAAAACTGTAATGCCAGGTTTAATTGATATGCATGTGCATTTTGAAATGGAAACAAGTCCTGCAAGATATATAGAGCGATTTACAGATAACGATGCAGATATTGCATACAATTCGATCAACTATGCAAAAGTAACTTTAGAAGCGGGCTTTACAACCGTTAGAGATCTCGGCGGAAGTGGTGTAAATGTATCTTTGCGAAATGCAATTAATGCAGGAAAAATTGTTGGTCCACGGATTTTTACTGCAGAAAAATCGTTGGCTACAACTGGGGGTCATGCAGATCCAACAAACGGGATGAGTAAAAAACTAATGGGAGATCCTGGACCAAAAGAAGGCGTTGTAAATTCTGTAGAAGATGCAAAGAAAGCAGTAAGACAACGTTATAAAAACGGCGCGGATTTAATTAAAATAACAGCAACCGGCGGCGTTTTAAGTGTGGCGAAAAGCGGACAAAATCCACAATTTACCTTAGAAGAAATTAAAGCAATTTGTGATACTGCTAAAGATTACGGAATGCATGTTGCAGCTCACGCTCATGGAGATGAAGGAATGCGACGCGCTATTTTAGGTGGTGTAAAAACCATTGAACACGGAACGTTAATGAGTGAAGCAACCATGAAATTAATGGTAGAACATGATGCGTATTTAGTGCCAACCATTACAGCAGGGAAAGAAGTGTCAGAAAAAGCAAAGATAAAAGGATATTATCCTGATATTATTGTTCCTAAAGCATTGGATATTGGTCCAAAAATTCAAGGAACTTTTGGTAGAGCATATAAAAATGGCGTTGGAATTGCATTCGGAACAGATGCAGGAGTTTTTAAACACGGAGAAAACGGAAAAGAATTTGGGTTTATGGTTGAAGCTGGTATGCCAGCAATGGAAACCATACAGTCGGCAACAATTACAAATGCAAAAATTTTAAACATGGAAACTGAAATAGGTCAGATTCAAAAAGGATTTTTTGCAGATATTATTGCTGTAAATGACGATCCAACGAAAAATATTAAGACCATGGAAAATGTTGTGTTTGTTATGAAAGAGGGAAAAGTATATAAAAAATAATTTATGAAGAAGTATGTAAGTTTAATTTTAGCTTCAATTATTATAATAGATGTTATTGTAAGCTTTGTAAAAGATAAAGGAGTTGAAAACGTTTTTGGAATTGAAATGGATATTTGGGTGTATCGATTTCTTTGGTCTTTGTTAGCGT